>JBGSSB010000113.1:0-16048 GCA_041737255.1 Chlamydiales bacterium
TTTCGAAAGTTTGTACATGATCTTTATCTGTGAAATTGACATACTCTTTCATGAGTTACCCTCTGTTATTTGTTTTTTGACGAAAACCTTACTGAGGGTACACTCTTTTTATTTCAAACACAACTTCTGATCATATCTCTCAAAGCTAGAGTCACTTCGTATTTTTCGCTGCTCGAGTTTTTGGCTTAAAAACTTAGCAGTATGCTCGAGTTTTCCTTCTTTCCACTCTCTAAAGGCAACTAGGGTATAGACATTTCCTAGTAATCGATAAAAAAGCTGGCGCTTCAATGGGGGCTGATCAAAAAAATTGTCCACACCAAACTCTGAAAGCTTTTCTGTAAAGTAGTGCTTATCTTCTTCGCATAATAAAAAATCAAACCCGGTCATGGATTCATTTTCCATAAGTGCCGACCCGCTCCATTCCCAGTCTAAAACTGCGGTAACACCTTCATCGTCAACCAAAATATTCTTCATGACAAAATCTTGGTGACTAAACACAAAAACATCTTGCTCATCAAGTGAAGTAAAGTCAGTTGCCGAGATAAAATCTTTAAGAAGTGGTATGTACTTTTGATAGACCTTAGAATCCTGGCTATTTTTTGCCACTAACTGCTCCATCTCTTTTATATAAAACTTCATAGCGTGCAGAGCATACTGAGAATAGGATTTGCAAGGCTCTTCAACTTCGTATTCTGCAAAGTCAACGATTCCTCCAATCTCTAATTTATTTTTATCATTTTTCTTGAAATTACCAATTTCCTTAAAGTGAAAAGCCTTCAGCTGGACAATAGCACTTGCGAGTTGATCAAGCACTTTATGGTAGGCAACTTTATCTTTGTAAATTCTCTCTATTTCACGACTTAGTGGCTTGCCCGCCATTTTATTCATGACAATATATTCATTTTGTATACATGACTTACTTATATCACTTTCGTAGGCAACAACTTCGGGAACAGGAATTGTTGTGTTTGCCTGTAAAAATTTTAGCGCGACAACTTCGTTTTCAGTTTTATTACCTTTCCAAATTGGATTTCCAATTTTTATCACCAACTCTTTACCATTTTTTAGATGCACTAGGTAGACTGAATTAATAAAAGAAAGTCCCCCATCTTCTAATATATCCACATGAGAAAACTCGCCAATCACACTTGGCAATTCTGAATTCATCAATTTTAAAAAATCTGCTTTGGACTGATCTGAATGTACCGTCGTAACAAACAGGCATAATAGTGCCCACGCTAAGAAAATTTTACTTTTTATTTTCATGATCATTCCTTGCTTTCGTGAAGTGTAATTTGCCACTCGTTACCAACGGGAACACACTCAACTACAGTAGCATTAGGAATCTGCCTAATAGAGGGAATCCCCAAAATTTCGGTAAGAATTAAAAAAACACGCCCGTGCGATACGATTAGGGGCGTTTCATCCTGCAAAGCTTGGTTCATCCCAGCCAAAACGCGCATTTTAAAAGAATCTCGAGTCTCTATGGTAGCTGGCAGTGTATACATAGGATCACTCTCCTCCATCTCTTCGACTTTATACATTTGAGCACTTGTTGCCCCCTCCATTGATCCCCAACCTCTTTCCTTAATCCCATCAATAAGCGTAATAGGCAACGAGCTGCGACTTTGAATTACTTGGGCCGTTTCATGTGCTCGCAATAAGGGACTTGAGACAATTTTTGAAAAAGAGAGCGTCTCAAGTAATGGGAACATACGCTCAACCTCTTTTCTACCTCCATCATTCAGAGGCACATCGATTTGGCCCTGACACAAGCTCTTATCATTCCAATCAGTCTTTCCGTGGCGCACAAAGTAAAATTTTTTCTTAGTTAATTCGCTCATCACTCATCCTTTAATTTTCAAAGAGGTATTCATCATAATTCTCCAAAGTCTGATAGTAACTCTCTTTATCATCTAAAAAAAGCTGTCCCACAAGGTCATGTACTATCGCTTTAACACTATAGCGCATACCACTAATACCCGTACCTGCGCTGAAGCCAGTACTTACAAGTGCGCCACCAGTGCAGTTAAAGATAGAGTTTATGTACGGGGCAGTTCCTGGTGTTTTTTCTGTAAAACAAAAACCTTTAGTTAGATATGGCGCTCGAAGCAAGGCTTCATATTGTTTATCAGCTGGTGGGACAAACCGATCTGACCACAGAGCAATAGAATCTTTAACCTTTTCAAGTTCCTTTCGTAAATTTAAATCGACAATCCAGCCAATGGCCACCACTAGCGCATCCAGGCTAAACTCTTCTTTAGGAGTAATAACAACTGGCTTGTCATTCACTACTTTAGAGTCTATCCAGGGACTGTCAAAATGCATGATAATGTTTTTTCTGGATCGCACCGCAGCAACAGCTTGAGGCGTCGGAGGCTGGCCTATTTCATATATTTTTGAAATAAACTGCCATTTACTTTCATCAGGCAGCTCAGTAAAGTGCTGAAAGCCCACAAATTCTCCCCACAAAAACACATGAAGATTTACAAGCTTAGGTCTTTTAAAAAACATATGCACTTCATCTGCATATTGACTACATAAATAGGCATTATCAAATGCACAAGGGCCCCCACCTAATATCCCAACTTTTTTACCAGAATACAAAGAAAAGTCTATTTCATCTGATGTGTGACTGTAAAGATTACTTGGAATATTCTCTTTGATATGCTGAGGAACAGTCCACTCTCCTGATCCCTGAAGGCCTGTTGCTAACACAATTTTTCGCGCATATACGGTTTTTGTAGATCCATCTGTAGCTACAGTTGGCACGACAAAGCAGTTTTCATTTTCTGAAAAATGAAAAGCCCCTACTTTGGTATTATGTACTACGGGAATAGACAAAAAATCTCGCATCCAGTGAAGATATTTTATCCAATCTAGGCGCGGAATAAACTCTATTTCCTTCCACTTTTGCTCTCCATACGTAGCTTCAAACCAAGCCCTAACTGTTAAGCTTGGGATGTCACAATCAGGACCTGTTGTATATTTAGGTGTTCTCAGCGTTTCCATGCGAGCATGTGTTATCCATGAACCTTCTGAGTCGGGATCGTTTTCATCAAACACAACTATATTGGAAACTTTTTCTCGTAACAGACCAAATGCTATGGTTATTCCAGTTTGTCCACCACCTATTATCACAGCATCATAAATATTTTCGCCGGTTGATGTTATCCTCGCAGGAATCCAATTTTGACGGGGAGGAAAGTCTAAATACTCTAGTTCCTTAAGTGCGCGCTCTTCGAGCTGATGCAAATCACCTCTAACAGCTATTCCAGGAAAAAGAGAGGCACATACAAGCAAAAGCCACACTAACTTAGCACCCATGAATAAACCACCTTCTGGTAAAAGTAAAAATAATCTGAATTAGCGCGGCAAGTGTGCCAAAACCCACCATTTTCTCACAGGTAAAAGGCTAAAAAATTTTAGATAGACCAGCACACACCCCTGGTAAAACTAAATTGACTTTTTGAAAACTATCACGTATGCTGGGGCCGTAGTAATAGTAATTTGGTGTGTCGAATGATCAGAACTGAACGCTTGCTTTTGCGCCCTTGGCGCCAAGAAGATATAGAACCCTTTGCAAAAATCAATGCCGACCCTAAAGTAATGGAATTTTTTCCCGCTGTACGAACATACGAAGAGACGCTAGCAAACTACACCGCTTTTGTTGATCACTTTTCAAAACGTGGCTGGGGGCTTTGGGCTGTTGAACTCCCTAACGTTTCCAACTTTATTGGCTTTATAGGGCTTAATTCGGTGGAATTTGACGCCAAGTTTACACCTTGTGTTGAAATTGGCTGGAGACTTAGCCCTGATCATTGGGGCAAAGGCTATGCAACCGAAGGCGCGCTTGCCGCACTAAAAGCAGGCTTTGAAGAGCACAACCTCGATGAAATCGTGGCCTTTACTGCAGCTGATAATATCCGCTCTCAAGCCGTCATGAAAAAAATAGGCATGCAATACAGCCCAGAAGATGACTTTGACCACCCAAAAGTTCCCGACGGCCACCCTATTAAAAAGCATGTACTCTACAGATTACACAAAGATGATTGGAAGTGTCCCTACACAACCAAAACTAGCTGCCTTTAAGAAACTAAAAACGGGGTCAAAATGAATAACTACGCAAAAACCCAGTTAGCTTACTAAAATTTTCAAAAATTTTGTAAAAAACCAAAAAAAGCATCGAAGCGAAGACCAAGCACGTACCCCCCTCGAGAGAAGAACCAAAGACACGCGCTTGGTCTTTTTTATCATTTATTGTAATTATTCTTTTATTTCTTGAAGGATTGTCCGATCAAAGTTGTATTAACACAGCTAGCATAAAGAATTTGGTTGAATCTATAAAGGAAACTCAAAAATTATGAACAGTATACAATCAAGTCACCCCTCAAGAGAGAGTCAATGCATATATTTGAAAAAATTACATAATGACGTCGGCATACTAAACCCAGATAGAGAAATTGTGGTATCTCAATACCTACCGCATACCGGAATAAAAACAAAAATAGTAGATACGTTGCTCGTTGTAAGACGATCCCTTGCGCAGAAATCAAATAAAGCTATGTATAGTAAATACCAATCCGAAATTGGACTGTTTAAAGGCTATCTTGATTCACGCATTCAACAACTAGTTGCAAGTCAACACTGTCATCACATTGACCCCTGGCTTGAATTAAGCACTAAGTCAAAAGTTGTGAAGCAGTCAGCGTTAGAAGAGATGAGCCATCATATACACGATGTGCTTGTTCATTGTCGTATGGTTGCTCAATTTGAATTACCTAGTGAAATCGCAGCTGCAATTGACGAAATAGTAGATCTAAAAAATCGTATAGAGAGTGAGTATCTTCCATTTTTTTTCGGAGCTACCAAAATAAATGAATCTATTATTCACCGATTTAAAGAGCTGCCAGTCAGGCTCGAAAAGGTAAAGAGAGCATTCGAATCACAACAGTATCAAGAAGTAATAAAAAATGTAGAGTCCATACAAAAAGAACTTAGCGAACTATCTGATAACGCATAAGAAAAGATAACAGAATCAACTTGATGGCGGGCTACATAGTGGCCTGACTTTACCTCTTGCAGGCGAGGGACAATGTGGCGAAGAGTTATACAACCGAAGGTGCAATGCATTTCAATACATCATCAAGCTTTGACCGATAGAACTTCCCATAGTGATTGACCTAACCTCTAACAATCAGGTTATTCACTGCCGCTAAAAGGGGTAGGACTCTGCGATTATGCGATTTTGTTTTTCACCAACTCATCAACGATGTATCGCACTTCAGTACTGCTCGCCAAACTACATTTTAATCGCTCCAACAGCAAATGATGGTGATAAGATTGCAAAAAAACAGAAGGATTGCAGCCCCTTTCATAAAATAGTTGTTTTGATAAGCGTTTACGGCGTCAGTCGCCTCCGCCTGGTTCCTCTAAACCTGCCTCAAGGCAGTAAGCACCTCTTGTGCGTCAACTACTCTTACATTTGGCTCAAGTTCTAGATATTGTGGCTTTTCTGGGATAAATAGGACATAGGAAGTCGAGCACCCATTTCGATACCCAATTGGAGGAAGCCCTTTTGCTTTTAATTCGCGAATTGCTTCAAAAATCCAGCTTGCTGAAGGTGTGTTTTTTGTCCACTTTGCCTCTCCAATAATTAGATGGCCTCGATCATATGTCTCTGCAACCATATCCCATTCGGGACCATTGCCATGCCAATAACGGCAAGCTTGGCCATAGTGCTCGTCCCCCCATATTTGTGATAGCCATGGAATAGCTTGACGACACAACTCCTCCCACATTGCGGCAAAAATTGTCGGTAGTACCTTATGGAGCATTTTTTTCCGGTTAGTGGATGTTGTCTGAGCAAGCACACTGCGATGTGAAGCTACGATTTCAAACCAAAATCTCAGAAAAGGATCTTTGATTTTGTATAAGGCTCTTTTAGAATTTTGTTCTTCCATGCCATAAGGTATTTCCCTTGCAACAAGATCCAATTCAATAAGGCGATGCATTGGCCTTCCGAGCGATGTTGCTTGCTGCCCAATTCGACCAGCTATTTCGGAAAGCTTATGAGCACCAAGACCTATTGCATCTAAAATAGGTCTTAGGGTAATTGCTGAAGGAGATTCTTCTAACAACAGCCTATTTGGCTCATCAAACAATTGGCCCATCGGGTCAAGAACTATGCTGTCGATGTTCTCTAAAAAATCAGCTCCACGGTTTGCAACAAGTTCCCAATAACGAGGGATGCCTCCCCAAATAGCATAGGACTCAATAATTTCTACAGGACTTGTTACATTCAAGGCCTCCCCTAAATAACTGACTGAGATAGGCCCAAGTTTAATGAGTTCCTGAGCTCTGCCATAAAGAGGGGCTGATGCATCTAATATCGCGCCCTGCATCATTCTTTGGCTAGATCCACTTAAAGCAATAATAAGATCTGCTTGCTTTGCTTCATTGTCAATGAATTTTTGTAAAACGCTTGGGAGTTCGGGTGCGGTGGCAATAAGATAGGGAAGTTCATCAACCACTAGAGGCCCCCTCCACTTTGCAGCTATTGCATCACGTGCCAATCGTAAAAAAAGCGTTCCCCAGTCAGGATATTCTACTGCTGCAAAACCTGGGAGAGCTTGATCTATGGCAATAGCTAAGTACTTTCTTTGTACAGAGGCCGAAGATTCATCTGCTGTATAGTACACTCCTTTGTGTTTACGGCACCATTCAAGAAGAAGCCTTGTTTTTCCTACGCGTCTTCTTCCCCAAACCACAGCTAGTCCTCCCTTTGGAAGAGAAGCCAGTCGATCCAAGCGTTGCATCTCTCGCTGTCTATTGGTAAACTTCATAGGCAATTATCCTCCAAAACGTAAACAAGTCAGTTTTTAGGGCTCAAAAAGATTATGCAAGAAAGCATTATGTTGCGCAACATAATAAAAGCCTAAAAGGGGGCTGGACTCTTTTATTCGTCTTTTTCAGGAAAGAATTAAAAGATTTCATTGAGCAATCCTAAAGCTGGCTGCCTTCAATAGCCTCTATACGTTTTTTCAAAGGCGGGTGTGTGGCAAATAACGATGATAATGACCCATGATCATCTAAATAAAGATGTGAGTAGGCCATGCCTGTTTTTGGCATGTCTTTTACCGACTCACCTTGAATCTTTCGAAGAGCACTAGCAAGACCTTGCGGGTTGCGAGTAAACTGAACCGATGATGCATCTGCGAGATACTCGCGTTGACGACTAACAGCGGCTTTTAAAATTGAACCAAAAAACCAGGTAAAGGCCCCTGCCACCAAAAATGCTAATGCTATAAGCAAAACCGGGTTTTGCCCTTTTCCACTCGAACGGCGACTGAATGTAGAAAATTGCAGTATCCGTATACCAAAATATAACACAAAATAAAACCCTATAAGCATTGCAGCAAGGCGAAGCCCTATCATCATATCGCCATTGGCAATATGACCAAACTCATGAGCCACTACACCCTGCAACTCATCGCGAGAAAGCTGATGCAACGCACCTTTTGTAACGGCGATAACAGCGTTATCTGGTTTAAGCCCGGCAGCAAAAGCATTTATCTGCTCAGCATCAAGTATATAAACTTTTGGAACAGGAAGCGCAGAAGCTATAGCGCACTCTTCTACAATGTTAAGAAGCTGCGCCTCTTTAGCATTGTTTGCTGAGTTAGCAAGGCGAGCTCCCATAGATTCGGCCACGTAGGTGCCGCCTAAAGATGCATAGCACAAGTACTGTACGCCTGCTGTGATGAAGGTAATGCCCAAAAAGGCAAGCCCCACATAAGGCGCAGAGGGATCATACTGCCCTTGCCCATAGTAGCGCATGGCCAGCTCAAGTAAAAAAGCCGCAACAAGTGCTAACAAAACAAAAAGCGATAGGTAGATTCTTGTTTGTCTACGTGCTCGCTTTTGAGCCTGCCAAAAATTCATCGCCATTAAAACGATACCTTAACAGCCTTTTTTGCCTCTGGCTCTTCAATTTGGTACAAATCTGCTGCATGGTGGCCAAAGGCCGCAGCAAAGAGCACCGCTGGAAATGTCTGTTGTGCTGTATTATAAAAAAGCACCTGGTCATTATAGGCCTGTCTTGAAAAGGCAATTTTATTTTCTGTGGAGCTTAGCTCCTCTTGTAGAGTTGCCATATTTTCACTTGCACGAAGCTGTGGATAGTTTTCGGCTAGGGCAAAAATATTCCCAACTGCACCTTTTAGTGCATGTTCTGCTGCCATTACGTCTTTAAGAGAGCCTTCAGTTGGTCCGCCACTTTTTTGTAGTGATTGAAGTGCAGATTGCGCCTGGCTTCTTGCATTTACAACAGCCTCTAATGTGCCCTTTTCGTAAGCCATATAGCTTTTTACTGTTTCTACAAGGTTTGGGATAAGGTCATAGCGACGCTGAAGCTGTACATCAATCTGACTCCAGCTATTTTTCACCTGGTTTCTTGCCGATACAAGCTTATTGTAAATACCTACAACAAAAAGCCCTAAAACAACAATAACTGCCAAAATAATAAGCATACTGGTCATACGGTCCCCTTAAATTTATAGCTAAAATTTTTTCATAGCACACAGGCCATAAACCAACAACAAAATAATAGTAAATTTGATTTTAAAGAATGGTAGACAATAAATAGAAAACAATGTATAATTATTTTCTTTATATATTACTTACAGAGGTAAATAGTATGCCATCTCTTACACTCCCCAACAAAACCTTAGAAGATTTACTAAAGTCAGCTCCTAAAAGCGAAAACAATAAGGCTTTAACCTTCGAAAATGCTCTAAAACTTTCCCAAAATGGCCTATTTCTTCTAAATAGCTACGATATTCACCTATATGAGGCAGTGCTATCCGAAGGGCTCAAAAACATCACAGAAGCTCGCAACTGGGTAGTTAAAGAACAAAAAGCACTACTTGCAACAGCGCCCACTTGCCAATATACCTCCAGCACCCCCGAAGGCCAGCAGTATGATGAGTTAATGAACCGCTATGATTTGCTTTGCCTGCAAAGCACCATAGCCAAACAAAAACTTACTATTATTGAAGAAGTAAAACAGGTAGACACTGCTTTAAAGCTTACTAAAGACGAAGCTGCTTCAAGCCACAAATACCACCTTGGCATACACAAACGAATACTAGGAAAGTATTTATCGAGTCTTATTCACTATGCCCACACACCCTATCAAGACCACACAAATAACAGCTCGATTATTCAATCATTCAAACAAAAAATAGAACAAGTAGAAAAGCAAATATCGTTATTTACACAGTTTGCAATTCATCCTGCAATTTAGTAAACTCTTCGGCCATGACAATCCACAATCATGGCCTAAGGCATTTTTCCGAAGAAATAGATACCTTCCCCAAAATACGAAAACAAAGCTCTGCCCTTGACTCTTTAGTAGAAGGAAGCTTTCCTCACTCACCTGTAAAAGCTGTCCGTAAAAAGCTTAAACACTGCATAACCGCCCCTGACCCAAGACCTATACTTGATATTGCCTGCAAGATGCTACAGCAGCTTAAAAATGATAGGGGTAATTCATTACTTCATGAGGCTGTGTTAGAGGACAACAAAAGTCTTGCACGGCTCTGCCTCAAACATGGCTATGAAAACTGCAAAAATGATACAGGCGACACCCCCCTGCACGTTGCAATACGAGTGAATAATAGTGCAATGTTTTGGCTTATACTTAAAAACAATCCAATGCTGCTACTGGAAAATAAAAACTCGCAGACAGCATGTGAACTTGCTTGTGCTCTGGGACACACAAACTACATAAAGGAACTTCTTAGCCGCGCTACATCACTTGACCAGCTTATTCCTAGATCCCGGCAACATAGTGTGTTGTCGTTACTTTGGCAAAACAGCCATGATGAAATTATCTCCCTTGCAGCAGTCATTTACCAGCCAAAGAACATTGAAACTCCCTATACCTGGGATTTTAAAAGAAAAAACCTTCACACCCTTGGATCATGGATTAAGACACCTCTTTGCAGCTCCGACCAACTAAAATTCTCACTATCAAGTAAAGATTGGGAACTTTTGCTTTTTCATTTTGTAGGAAAAAAAACAACGCTCTTTGCAAAAGATAGACAGCACCTACAACAAGGAAGCCACGAATACCAAATGTATGTACCGGTATTATGGAGCTGGCGCCGATTTTGCGAACGACATCCCGAGAATCTAAACCCACTTTGGCAAAAAATAGATCAGGCCATTAGCCGCACCCTACCAAAAGCCAACATTCCTCAATTAGTTAAAGACATAAAAAAAGGCACCCTACCTATTATTCTAGCTTCTGGATGGCACAGCCATTCTATAACCGTTGTATTTATTGGGACGCTCCTTTTTATATGCAACCGCGGCCGTCAAGGAACCTTACAAAAGGCGCACCTTACTGCCTATAGAATACAAAAAGCCGCTATAACCGCAGAGCTGATAAAAAACATCCTAGACACAACAGGCAAAAAAGAAGAGTGCAACAAGCTTTTGTTTAACACCCTTCCCAAAACCCTTTATGCAAAAGAAGATGCCTTCTGCCAAGCCATAAAAGAATCATGCCAACCCTCGAGCCAAGAAAACCCAAACTGTGTTGTTGCAAGCATGAGAACAGCCATTAGAGCAATACTGCTTAGCCAAGCTGAAAAAACTGGCAATACCTGGCAGTTTGATGCCGCCAAAAAAGTCTACAAGGAATATGCCCTTTCATCACGCTACGCTATTTTGCAACAATACCTACAAAACGTAAAGGCCTCACGTTAGGGTAGCAAAATCTAGGCCTGTAAAGAAAAGAGGGAGTAGGCATGCCAACGCACCCTACTTGTTGTGTACGCCTGACTCATTAAACTCAGAAAACTTAAGATGAACCAGGCTTTCAACAATTGAGTTATCGCTAAAGCGAGGACAGCCTTGAATAGTTAAGCGAGAAAGACTATTAGCTAAAGTTTTGATAGGATCAAAGTCTTTAACACTTCTACAACCTGAAAAGCTTGCATCCTCTATGGCTGTGCCAGAAAGCGCTGAGATATCTTGCAGCTTCGTACAACCGCTAGCCTCCAAAATTTTGACGGTAGACCCCCGCAAGCCCTGAAGGCTTTCAACCTCTTTACAATCGGTTATATTTACCCTCTGCAGTACAGGACAATCCGAAACTCCTTCAAGATTCTTAATGCCTGTCCCAGGCACATCTAAAACCTCTGTTTGAGGAAATCGGCTTAGCCAAGCAAGCGACACAAGCTTGCGGCAAGAGGCTAGGTCAATTTTTGTAATAGTTTGAGGATCAACAATACTGGATAACAACTCGCCGATTGCATCTTGCGAAAGAAGATGCGAGTGAATTTCTACCGAATTTTCACCTACTGTTAAAAGCTCTGGAATAAGCAAAGGCTTATATTTGCCTACATTAAGTAAAAGAGCTGCCACCTCTTTATCAACGAAATTTTTTGCTTTTGTCTGCCCAACTTCAAGCAATTTATCAACAAGCACCTGGCGAAGTGCAAGGGGCAGCCTATGAACAGATGCAACAGAATCTTCAACATCTAAAATAGCCCTTGCTACCCCTTCGAGGCGAGCAAGAAGCTCTTGGTTGGTATAAATTTTTTGAGCAGTGCTCATTTCAGGGTTATACGCTTGACTTTCTAGTGTACGAAGTGGCTCCATCTCAACCTATTCCTTTAATTTGTAGTTTGCCTGCTGCCAGAAATATTGCAGAGAAAATTGGGTATCTCCCACCTGGGTTGGATCCATTCTATAAGCCGGCTTGTCCAGTATATCACAATTGTTATATACAAAAACCATAGTTTGTAACATGAGATTTTTAAATTGATCATTAAAACTCTCAATACTTTTAGGACTATTTAGATTCAATTGCTCAAGGGTTTTTTGAGCAACACCTTCAAAAAGAGCCTCTGTATCATATTCATTTTTATTTAACCCTAGCAATGCGAAAACAACTTTATTAATCCCCTGATTTGCCGTAACATTTTGTCCCTCTATCTTTCCAGGAACATCCAAAGATATGTTAAACGACTCCAATAGGTGACTAAAGGGTATCGCCCAAAGATCAAGTGCAGCAATCTCTCCCTCAAACTTACTTTCTCTCAAACCTTTTTCACAGGCCTCTAACAGCCTATCTACTTTTTGCTCAGCTCCATCTCCTGCGAGCCCCACTTTTTGGAGCTCATCTAACAACAACCTTTTAGCAACAGGGGAAGGAAGCCTCTGGCCTCTTTTAGCAACTTCCAAGTGAGAAACCTTTAAATGACATTCTTTAAGGTTTCGAAGCAACCCTGCAAACTGATTGGATTGACTAAGCGTAGGATCACTCTTAACAGCAGCTTCAAGTAATGCTACTGCGCCAGAAAGCGCCCGTTCGCTGTACTTGGAATTTGCAATAAATGAAGTCTCAACTCCAAGCTTTTCAGCCTTCGCAGAAAAATGCCCCCGATACATTGCATCATTTTCTTCTGCCAAACTCTTCATCTGTTGTGGAGTTACTTTTTGGGCAGGAAGCAGCGTTCTGGGCGAGGCAAGTGGCGTTACAGATTGTGACGGTGATGTATCAGCACGCAGCCCTTGAGCCATCTTCGTTACAAGAGGTTGGGCGCTAGCCGGCAATAACCCCGATAAACTCCGCAGACTCAAAGATAGTCTCCTGCTGGCAGATGCCGTCAAGCTATCGCGCTTTCTAGCCATAGCCGGTGATTGCTGCTGTATTTCTTCTTGTCGTCTGCCCTTAGCACGCTCTGTGCCACGCTGACGCATCTGCCCTTTATCACTTTCACACACTGCTATATAGCAGCCTTGTGTGTTATATCCTTCATCAAAAAAACTCGTTCGCACAAGGTACATCGTAGCAAGTTTTAGCCGTGCCTGGTCAACCTCGGCTTTAAGTTTGTTAGCCTGTGTTAGCTCTCCTCTATGAGCGTCACTTAAAATTTGTTGATTGTCTAAATGTCGGGAGCTTCCGGCTAAGGAACTAAGATGCGACAGCTGCTGTTCTTTTTTTACTATATCCGATTTTACACTATCCATCATCTCAGATAAGGCGACAAGGCCGGCGGCTTTATACCCCATTTTTGCAAGTGCCGGATCTTCATTATTGCCTCGCCCTACCACACCATCAAGGAGATCTCGTTCAAATGCCTCCACGCCTGCAAAACTCTGTGCATAAGATCGCTGCAACTTAGAATCGCTTATTGCATCAAGCCTTTCTTCTTTATATGCATGCCACTGCGGGGCATCTACACCACCTAGCTGGCGTACCATCTGGAGGTTTGTAGCATCAAGCTCTGTTCTTGCAAAGCCTGCGCGTCCGGAGTCTGTGAGCAGCCTTTGCTCAGATTTTAAAGCATTACCCGCATGGTTCAGATAGCTTTCGGTATCCATAGCAAAGCCTGGAAGCTGGCCTACCTCAACAAGCACAACCATATCAAACATAAGCTTTGCGACTACAGCCATGCTTTCAGGAAGGTCTTCGGCAGGCAAAAAGACCGTGTCAATATCAGAATTCCAGCCAGGAGTGCCAAACTCAACGACCTTGCCCGGGGCGCTATATCCCATGTCTTTAAGTGCATCAACAACTACTGCCCAAGTTCTGTCTACAATTTCTTGACGGAAAAGTTCATATTCTCGAGTTACTTCACTCTTATTGGACGATTTAGCCCACTCTTTCTTTAGCGCATCCCAGCCTAGCCCCTTAAGTAAAGTGGTTTTTTCGCTATTGCCGCTAGGGCCATCGGCCAGGTGCTGCCTAAGAGCATTTAGCGCTTGAGATGAGCCTTTGCCAATTAACCCGACGACAGTTTTTGAGACTTCATCAAAGGGTTGGTTTGCTTTAACGGCTGCCAACACCTCTGATCGCAAATCTAAAATTGAGTCTGAACTTGTCGAAATTTGGGTCTGAGCATCCGCAACCTCTCCAATGTGGTTTGTTGAGGATAATGGTAGTTGCGAGTGTGATAACCAATTTTGGCTGTGAGTATCCATAGTAACCAACTCATATCAATACACTCTTTAGTATACCATAAAATAAATTACAAAACATACACATCTGCCAAGACTGCGGTAAGACCCTATGATAAAATCAATAGTAAGGGATGTTCGCATCAAGTGCACCATTTCGCAAACAAGCTCATGCTCCTAGGCAAAGCTTCTGGCGCACATATATAAAGTGTTTCCCCTTATTAGGAAGATTAATTAGCGTAGCCCCAATTCCTATTTTTATTACATGTTATGCAACTATTATACGTAATAACTAAGAATAGGAATTGGTGTAGCCCTTCTTAATGAAGGATTAGTTTAGCTATACATACTGTTGCTGTTTATTCCAAGTCCTCACAAATTGTTGAGGATTGATCATTCCGCGAAAACTCTTACAGATATCACTAACGATACCAAAGGCCGTTAAGTGTTCCAATGCAACGTTATTCACACTCTCTATTCTGCCAAGGCAAGGAATAATTGCAAAAGTAGCTGCCACAAGACCTATAGCCAAATCAGCGACTCGGCTTATGACACTAGCCACAGCGTATAAAGCATAGCCTACTCGTGAGATCACATGGCGATCCAAAAAGTTGCTTTTGCATGCACTTTTATGCGCAAATGCGGCAATTGGTCGTGCAAGATTTGCAGATACTATGCCGCAAGCAGAGTTGCAACTAGAATATGCGTCCGGGTTAACAACCTTTAAAACTGGGATATAAAGACTTGGCAAGATGAGTACGCTGTCATATGTTGAGTCAGCCACATCATTAATCATACGGCTTGTCCCCAAATTTAAAATCGATAAAGCAGATGCTACAACTCCAACAGCTGTACCGCCCACACAAAGCGTTGAGTCAACAATACCTAATGGCAGACCAACAGCGACATTATATGTAGTGTCTGAAATATATTGTAATGCATTCATTTGAACCTCTCCTCTGAATTGGGTTTCGTGCCCGATATTAGCCTATTTTGATAAAAGCAACCCAGAAAATAATTTGATTTGTCAGAGAAAGTGCCTTGTGCCTCGGGATCAGGCCTGGCATTCGGATATTTAAGACAAGAAAGCTCTTAATTCAGCAATTTCGTCTTGCAGCTCTTTGGATGATAATTTTTCGATTCTAAGACGAGCTGCTTCGATGTGCGATTTGTGACAAATCGCACATCGTAGGGGACAGCCCCTTAAAGGCGTTAGACTAGTTGATGGTGTTGTAAACCTCGACTGTTCCAACTCCTGTGTTTTGAATGCCCGTGGGGTTGTTGGACAAAATGTTCTGAGCAATCAACGTTTTAACAGCGCTGATGACATCGATTCCAACGAGCCTATTGGCGTTAATAACGTTGTTTACGATAGTCGTATTCAGGGTGTTTCCTCCCAAAAGAGGGAATCCCACTGTGATACCGGTGTGAGAGTTTTCAATTATGGTACAATTCTTAATAGTCGAATTGTCTTGAACAAATCCATCAACCGTACTTAGAGCAATTCCAGAACCAAATCCGACAGAAATATCGTCTCTAGGAGTTCCGTTTTCATCGACTAGTTCATTTTGGGTAAATGTGCAGTCTTCAACAGACATGCTCGTGTAATCAAAGGATCCGTGAAGTCCGGCTGCAATTAGTCCTATACTTCCATCAAGATCACTTGAAGAAATCGAACTGTTGACAACTAGAGAATTGCCAGAGACATTACATCCCCTAGCGATATGAGACATTGCAGTGAAACCCGGAGCGAGCTCTCCTGAAAAATAAAATCCTGAAGCATGGACATATCCAATTGGAGACAGTGGAATAGGAGTTGCGTTGACAACGTACGTATTCCTATTGGCCGTACAGTTGATGAACTCAGCCGTATCGCAGTAGAAATTGCCAAAACCTGCAGCTCTTCCATCCAGATCGCCAAAAGAAGGAGGAGAGATATGATCAGAAGTTGTGTTTGAAATAAAAAGAGTGTACCCTCAGTAAGGTTTTCGTCAAAAAACAAATAACAGAGGGTAACTCATGAAAGAGTATGTCAATTTCACAGATAAAGATCATGTACAAACTTTCGAAA
>JBGSSB010000115.1:0-54443 GCA_041737255.1 Chlamydiales bacterium
TTTCGAAAGTTTGTACATGATCTTTATCTGTGAAATTGACATACTCTTTCATGAGTTACCCTCTGTTATTTGTTTTTTGACGAAAACCTTACTGAGGGTACACTCTTTTTATTTCAAACACAACTTCTGATCATATCTCGCTACAAGATTTGCTATAAAAGAATGTTCGAGACAACCTACTACGCTAAATCGCCCAATACCTATTATGGAGCAGCTCAATTTCGCAAAAAGACTCCGCCGCTTATTTCAAAACAAAAAGATAAAAATTTTATTAATCGCGCTCTGCATTCACCATTTATCCGTTGATATTTTCTTCGAATTTGGCCCTGTATTTCTCACCATTAAATGGCTGCTAAGTCCATCGGAGCTTTCTCTTTATAACATAGTTTTGTCCGTTGCACTGACCATCGGGTGTGGCTGGGTTGCAAAGGCACTGGCCGCTCGTTATCCAGCTCGTAAAATACTTACTGGAGCTATACTCGCCTTAGCCTTTGGCTTGGCGGCCCTTGTCGCGACAACCTTACCAATGTACATGCTCGCACTTTTTGCCCTTATAGGCTTTGCTATAGCGATAGCATCGACAAACCTCACTGTGCAGCTCTCTAATGCCGCCCCTGACAACATCCAAGGAGAGGTCCTCGGCGTACAAACATCGCTACGTGTTTTTGGTGATGCTACAATATGCCTAGTAGGCGGAGCGATTCTTTCTTTTTCACCTAACCTCGTACTTCTTGGCGCAGCTTTTATATCGCTAGCCTCTTTAGGCTACTACCTAAAATTTTCTCAAGACATTCCAGAACAAGAAAAGATACCCCTTCCCCTCGATTCAGCAGTTGAATAGTTCTGCTTACTGCGCTACATTGATAACTTTTTAGGAGATATACAATGAGCTTTGCATCACAGCCACTAAGCCAGCACACATTTGATGGCTTTAACGGAACTGTCTCTACCATAGGATCGAACCATGTTCAATATCGAGGTATTCGCATTGCATCTATTGGCAGTGATACGGTACACCATCAAGTTGATGGAAGGATAAAGAGCATTGGCAAAAACCCTGTAAGTTATAATTCAAATGGCCAAATTACTCGAGTTGGCCCGGATGGCGTTACATACACTAACGGACGCATAACACAGATCGGCCATAAAGTTGTACACTACATCGACAGTCAAAAAATTTAAAATAGACCTACTATGTTTTTTCAACGAATCTACGACGAAAATCTGGCAGCCGCTAGCTATTTAATTGGATGTCAACAAACCGGTGAGGCAATCTTAGTTGATCCCCAACGAGATATCGACCGCTACATCTTACTTGCCGCTAAAGAGGGTCTTCGCATAACGTGCGCAGCAGAGACCCACATCCATGCAGACTTTTTATCAGGCGCACGCGAAGTAGCAGAACAGCTTGATGCTACCATTTACCTGTCTGATGAAGGCGGCCCTGACTGGACATATCAGTGGCTCAATAAAAAAAGTTCTGGGGGCACTTATAAAATCGTACTGGTAAAAGATGGCGACATCTTTACAGTGGGAAAAATTGAATTTCAGGTGATGCACACCCCTGGCCATACACCAGAACATATCTCATTTCTTATAACCGATCGGGGATCTGGTGCAAGCCAACCCATAGGAATAGCCTCTGGTGATTTTCTTTTTGTAGGCGACCTTGGCCGGCCCGATCTACTAGAAACAGCCGCTGGGAAAGTAGGAGCAGCCGCCACCTCAGCACACTCCCTGTATCAGTCAATCCGAAAGCTAAAACAGCTTCCCGAGTTTTTGCAAGTATGGCCCGCTCATGGATCAGGAAGCGCCTGCGGCAAGGCCCTGGGAGCAATCCCAATGTCTACAATAGGCTATGAAACTCGCTTTAATCCGGCGCTGCTCTCGGCGACAAGTGAAGATGCATTTGTTACATACATTTTAGCAGATCAGCCAGAGCCTCCTTTATATTTTTCCAGGATGAAAAAAGAAAACAGACTTGGCCCAAAAATACTTGGATCGCTCCCAACCCCAAAAAACCTTGATATAGCCGAGCTCAAAAAAATCGACGCAAAAAACGAGCTTCTCATAGACACCAGATCATGGCCAGAGTTTCGCTCGGGCCACATTGCTGGCTCACTTTTTCACCCGTTCAATCGCAATTTTGTTACCGATATAGGGGCTATGGCTCTAGAAAGCACTAACATCTACCTCATCTGTACAGCTACTCAACTCAATGAAATTATCAGAAACTTAATAAGAATTGGACTTGATACAATAAAAGGGTGGATTGACCCTACCTCACTTAGTGAATACATAAAAACAGGCGGTAAGCTTGTTACGACAAAAGAAGAATCCCCTGAAGAAATCCAAAAACTGATCAAATCAGATGCTGTACATCTTCTTGACGTCAGAGGCCAATCAGAATATAAGACTGGGCACATCCAAGGTGCACAAAATATCGCCCATACGCGTATTGGAGCAAAGCTCTCTGAACTTCCAAAAGATAAACCACTAGTAGTTCATTGCCAAAGCGGCACTCGTGCATCATATACGTGTGCTTTATTACAAAGAGCTGGATTTGATGTTATAAATCTGCGAGGAGGTATAGTCGAATGGAAAAAAGCAGGCCTTACATTGCTGTAAGGCTCTGGTTAGTAAAGAAATCCAAAATAAAAAAGCGGAATCTCACCTTCAAATGGTATTAAGATATCGTCTTTAACTACGTATGAAGCACCTTTTGCATTACGAAGTTGCTTACGCCCTTTACTTTTTCCGCCTATTTCAAACACAGCCTTTTCTGTACAAAAGTCGCCCGTATTCGAGAAATAGACCTCATGCCCCGCATCTTGCATAGCCTGAACAAAAAACAGCTCACGCTCAGTACCTTTGTTAACTTCATGACCATGATACTGCCTTAGCGTATGCATAAGAGTGGTATTGCTTAAGAAAATTTTCTGTGGCTTACGTAAAGTCTTTGAACCTCCACCATAGGGATGCAAAAAGCGTACCAACCCGGCTGATTTTAGAATCATCAAATAATGTTCAGCCGTTTTATCGTCGATTCCCAGGTTATTTCCAATATTATGAACGTTAATTTCACCAGGAGGAATTGAACCAAGATATGTGAGTAATCTTTTGAACTGATAAAGATTTTGCGCCTTTAATTGATAAAAGTTCGCAATGTCTTCATGAATGGATTTATCAATTATTCTTGTAAGTTTTTCATAATAGGAGTGCACATCTTCAAATACAAACGGATAACATCCATGTGCTAAGTACTGCTTGAATAGAGGAAGCACTTGGGGTATAGATGACAAGGCATTTTGATGGGTAAAAAGGTCATCAATCGACAAAGGAGCATGATTTTGGTTCGTCACAAAATTTATATACTCTCTAAACGACATCCCATGTAAATGATACAGTTTAGCCCGCCTCGAAAGATCGCCACTTCCCTCTACCAAGTCGAGCATAGAACTTCCGGAAAAAACAATTTTTAGTTTCGGAAAGGCATCGTAAAGATTTTTGAGTTCCACACTCCATTGGCGATATTTGTGGACCTCATCTATAAATATAATTTTATATCCCTTCACTTGATGAAGATCTGCAACAAATTCGAGCAAAGAAGATTCTTGAAAGTAAATGAGATCCGCTGAGAAGTAAAAGGCTTTTTCACTTGCGTCTAGATTATTCTTGATATACTGCAAGATAAGTGTAGTTTTACCTACGCCTCGCGGCCCAATCAAGCCAGTAAGTCGATTATTTATATCAAAAGAAGGGTACAGATAACGAGTATGAGTTATTGATAGCTCATTGATCAGACGGTGAAAAGTTTCATAGATAAACCGTATCATTCGGAGTACACTCCAGGAATTTGCCTGTTTTTTTGGAGTATACTCCAAATTCCACGCTATTTGCAAGAGCTAAAAAGAGCCCACCCCAGTAACGTCAACTTAAGCTCCCCCCCCTGGCAGAGATCTGATACAAAATGCTTACTTTGAGCCTTAGCGGCGCGTCCTTAGTAATACAGATTTCCTTAAGTTGACGCCATTGAGCTCTCGCCAGGCTGCGAAAAGGGGCGGGATTTGATGTTATAAATCTGCGAGGCGGTATAGTCGAATGGAAAAAAGCAGGCCTTACATTGCTGTAAGGCTCTGGTTTTTTATTCTACAACTAGAGCATCTCTAGCCGTTTTGCTTTTTTCGTAGCAAATGATTGTAGTGAACACGACAACGATTACCCCTGATACCACATAAACGATAGGGTATATCGTGGCATCATAAAGGTAGCTTGAAATGCCTACAACAACAGCCGTTATCAAAAGCCTTGCACTTGTTAAAAAGCTTGCTGTTATCCCCTTTATGTCTGGGAACAGTTCCATCCCCTCAGGGAAGTAAAGCCCCTGCACCCAGTTAACGCCAAAACTATAGAGCATCATAGGAAAAGTAAGTAAATAGGGGTTAGTAGGTGCCACAACCGCTGCTGCAACGAACAGAACACCCCCTAGTAAAAAGAGGACAATCCCTATAACCTTTACCCTAAAACTACCCCAGTAGTTGATAGCCCGACTATATATTAAACTTGCAAAGACCCACGATCCAAGCAGTGCTGCTTGAAAAGCCGGAAGCATAGTTTTGCTTACGCCATACTCAAGGATAAAAAGCACCGATATACAGGATAAAAATGCCAAATACCCAGCAAAAACAAGGCTCACAACAGCTGTCGTCTGCCAAAACGGAATGCTCAGAGAAACCGTTTTAAAATTCCTAAGTACACTTTTTAATTTAAAGGGCACCCTTTTATCTTGATCAAGCGTTTCATCTAAATAGACCAAACATACGGCAAGGCTTAACAGCACACATATAGTGATGGCCAAAAAGTTTGCCCGAAACCCATACGCATAGTTGAGATAGCCCCCCAAAATTGGCGCGCCTGCCATAATCAACGGAACTATGGAATTAAGCCTCGTTATAGCAAGAACCGCCTGCTTTTCCTTGAAGGCATCAAAAATAATGGCCGTACCTAGCGTAAAGCAGCCCCCGCTTCCTAGACCTTGA
This sequence comes from Chlamydiales bacterium, assembly GCA_041737255.1. Classification (GTDB taxonomy): domain Bacteria; phylum Chlamydiota; class Chlamydiia; order Chlamydiales; family FEN-1388; genus SZAS-7. The sequence continues at coordinate 5,040 of JBGSSB010000115.1, forward strand.
AGTACTCTACCCCAGAGCATAAGCTCAAAACTATCAGCAAATAGCGTAAGTAGGCTGCCGGCTAAAAATATTCCCAATGCACACAGCAAGGGTTTTTTTCTTCCAAAGGCATCTGATAATGGCCCATAAAATGGCCCAGATAGGCAAATACCAACAAAGTTCCAGGTGAGAAGCCCCTGAATTTTATCTTCCGATATTGAAAAATAGGTCATCATATCCGTAAATGTTGGCAGATAGATGTCTGTTTCAATGCAAGCTGCAATAAACGTAACCGTAATGAGCAGCAGATATTTCCACTCTCTTGTTAACATAAAAATTTCCTAAAAATAACGTTGTGCTAAAGCGACAAGACGCCGCATTCCAGAGTCAAGCAGGCCCTGAATTCAAATTGTATTTATATTTGCGAATGATGAGTTAGACAGTAGCTAACTAACGCGGGGTAAAAAATAGAAAGGGGTTGTCATGTCTACACCTTTAGGTAAGAATAGATAAAGTGTACTACAATTAATTGATTTCGAGCAATAACTTTTTAATAACATCTGAATCATAGAACGTATAGGCAAAACAAAAAAGGGGCTAAAGCCCCTTTTTTGTAAGGTGCTATTTTTTACACTCGCACTTTTTAAAGTATGATTTTGGTATTTGATTATACCCTACGTTAAATTTACCGTTAGATTTTTTAAAATCTTTATACGACTGAGCAAACACCGCGGTGTTGCCGTAGTTTGGAAAAGGATCCATCCCCGGAACCGGATTAAAACGGTCGCTTCCCGTGTTCTCAATGTCATTTGTTTGATTTTTTATCCAGATTCTACCTGGCACTGTAGCAAAGTTCGCACGATGCAGCGACACCTTTGTATTACTACCTGGAGCTAAAACCTCTGCACTCAGGGCATTTGCAGGTAATGTCTCATAGGCACTGCCGCCTAAAACATCAATATCACGAAGATACCAATCTAGATATCCAGGGTATTCAAAAATGAATTCGAAGTAAGGAGGAATCGACGAAGGAATTTCATAAGCCTCCAATTGTTCAAACGTTGGCTCAACAATTTCTACAGCAATGCAGTTGCTTGCGCTAGAGCCATAATTATTGCCATGGCGATGGCCTCCCCAAACAGCCATTCCGATAAAATGATTAACAAATCGGTCTTTATAAGACTTCCAGTTTACCTTAGCTAAGTTGCCGCCAAGAGGAGCTGGGTTGGCTGGATCTTCAGTGCCACCGGTGAGAATAAGGCTATAGTTCCAAGCCTCGAAAAACAGATTATCTTCCGATAGGCCATTCACAACACCATAATTACCAAGAACCTGCCCTATTGAGTTTATTGCATTATCACAATATCTAAACTCATTTCGTTTAACGATTGCATCAATCGACACATCAGTCGATTCAGTAGGCCCATTTACCACAAAAAGAGCACCCGCCGATCCCTCAACATAATTATCACAAAATTTAAACTTTAGGTGAGCAGACTGGCCAAATTGCCCACCAGTAGTCAACATAGCAACACTTGAAAACCCAGTTTGCCAGCCGCTAACAAAACGACACTTCCTGATAGTTACCGTATAATCATAAAGCTCTGATGTAAAAGGAGCTAACCCGATGTAGGCGATTGCCGAAGGCTGATCAAAGTCTGCAAAATCAAACCCTGTAAATTCAATATTTTTCATCGAAATTTTTCCGGCAAGTGAAAACCCTGGAAGACCTCCAAAGTCACTCGCAAAAGCATCAACGATAAATCGCACACCATTGCCTGATCCAACACAGCCCTTGCCCTCTACTTTAACATTCTCTAAATACATTGGCTCTGTAACGAGATACTCACCCGGCTCTACATAAATTTTATGCGCTCCAGCTTGCAGAGCTGATGAAAACTGCTCTATTGTAGAGACGGTAACAGCCTGTTCTGCATGTAGCTGCCCACTCGTCACTGCCGCTAAAAGTAATACACTCCCCCATAACCACGAAATTTTCTTTGCTAACATCACACCCTCATTTTTGAAATTTCTCTGTATAAGTTACCCTATATACCCATAAACACTTTGCACGCAATCCATTATCTAATACTTCCTCGCTCGCGCTCCTTATGCATATTTTTCCTTGCAAATAGCTAAAAAACCCTTATAATCGCTAACAACCCCCCACACACATCTCATTACGAATGTCTCTTGTAAATCAAATAGCAGCAACCTCTACAGAATTCTTAGCTACGGCACTTACAAAGTGGCAAAGCACGGCGAGCACCTACGGCATGACACGTGAAGAAATAAACCAACAAAATCGCGTTATTACCCAACATGTTAAGGCCAGACTTGAAGAGAGATCAGATACCAATCAAACCTTTTATCTAAAAAGAAATCCAAAAGATAGAGATGGACCTTCTCGAGCTGTTGAATTTTTTTTTAAAAACAAAACCATTACAGTTATCACTCATCTTAAGCAAAAGGGCGATCAACAGCCACTCGGAATAGGGTTTCACGCCGTGGTAAAAAGATCTATCGTCTCCTTACAGCTTGATATGTCTGATGCTGCTTTAAGAGAAAAAACACTACTACCTGGTGCACTCATAGCTGACAAAGTTCCCAAAAAAAAAGCCCCCACAGAAAAAAATATAGATGCTTTTGTTCACGAAAGCACATTTACTGCTCTATTTGATAATGCAACGAATATACGTCAATTAGTTGCTGGCATTAACGATCGAGATTCTAAATTGGGGATTTTATTAGTTGGAACAAAAACCACACTTAAAGAATGTTTTAGCACATCTGGTTCGTTCACAAGAAATCAAAAAATTAAGGTTGCGAAAGATCTTGTCAACGGCTTACTTGAAATGCAAGCTAAAAATGTCGTCCATAGAGACCTTCATATGAAAAACTGCGGACTCTCTTATGATAATGTGTGGATGATACAGGATTTTGGCCTTGCTCGCTATGAAGGAGATGCAATAGACCTAGATGCTTCACTTAACTTTAACGTAGCCTCTCCCCACCTCATTATAAACAAACTTAACGGTATACAAAGCATTGCTCGCATCTGCGATGATGGCTGGGCATTAGGGTTAATTCTTTACGAAATTGAATTTGAGAGGCCACCCCAATTTATAGAAAATTTAAGAATTGTCAACCTTCTGCAGGCTCTAAAGCTTCGCCATAAACTCTTAGTAAAAATTGATCAACTAAATGCAAAAACACAAGAGACCATCTTGAACTGGGATGGCAAAGCCTCCCTTTTACTCGATAGCAAAGAAAAAACCCTCGCTGAAGAATACTATGCAAAAAATAAGAATCTCTTTGAGCAATATAAATTATACAAGTCAGATGTTGGTGCCTTTATGACATCCTTAGAGAAAGCGGACGAAGATATTCTTTTAAAAGAGCTCATTCTTGACCTCCTTAAAGGCAATACCCCACACTACTCATGCTCAAAGCTGGAAGTAGACAGTAGTTATGAAGAAAATTTTTACTGCAATCTTCTTCCTACAGAAGCTATAAAAGAGCCTTTATACCCTTATGGGTATGTAACAGCCGAAGAGCTACAAACACCTTTATATAAATACCTATCAATATAAGTATTTTGCCCACAGTATTTGATTTTGTTGTTGTGGACAATAATCAAGTTTATCTAGAATTATTACGTTAATTTATATAAACAATAATTAATTAGAGTTGATTATGACAATACCTTCAACAACTGATTCCACTTTTTTACCAGCACAAACTACAGGCACAAGACCCAAAAAACGCATACGCTCATCTGACAAAAAACACTCCGCAATGGCCACCCAAATTATCTCACAAGAAAATCACGTAGACACTCAAAAACAAAAAAAAGCAAAGCAGCCATACCCCTTTACTCCAACAAAAGACGAGGCTTGGACACAGGTGCCAGTAAGCTTTAACTGGTTTGAAAAACAGCTCTACAACGCTACTCTTTTTCCTGCGATGCGGATCTTTGTACAACCTCAAGTAAGCGAAGAAACCTGGACGATCCTGGCAACACTTGAACTTGACAACCTACAATCAGTTGGCGACATTGAACTATTAGCCATTAGCATTTTAAAGAAATCAATGACAAGCTCTGATGAAAGAAAAGAAGAAATCCACACGAAGCTTAAAACCACCTTAAAAATCTACGCCGAAAAAGGCCTCTGCGGAGCCTCAATGCCGATAATAGATTTTATTAAAAACCCTTAACAGAGCCCCCAATGTCCTCAACACCTCCCATTCTTGCCACCAAACATGAAAATGCTTTGGCGATTGAGGAAAGCCCAAAATCTAAAAGCTGCACATTAGGTAGGTCGTTTAAAAAAATTGCAGATCTAACAATTCAAGTTAGCAAGGTAGCTCTTGTCTTTGGTCTTGTAGTAGGAGCATGTTTACTTCAGATAGCACCAGCAATTGCCCTTGCCTATAATGCAACACACCCCATTGGCTACTCACCCCTTCCGACAACTGCACCAAGTATTAGCCCTCTTATGCGCACAGCCACCTATATGACACCAGGGCAAAGACTGGCCAGAAGCTCAACTGCTGCTTGCAGCATAACAGAGCACCTATTTCAGCAGGATGAGTGTGAACAAATTACAACACAAGCCCTAGCGCACTATCTTTATAACGCCACTAATCCTGCAGAGCACTTCACCCGTGTTGAATTGGAGACAGCCCATAAACAAGGTCTTTCACGCAATATCACGACACTCAATGGTATCAAAATTCCGCTCACATTTTTCCTCCGGCAAAAGCATGCTGTAAACTATGAAAATGCCTTAAAATATGGCCAGTGGGCTTTTATTCAAGATGCTCATGCCTTTCAAATAAGTGAAGAGTACACTTTACGACACATTAAAACCCTACACAGCATACTTACTGACAGTGAATGTCAACTTAGCCAAGCTGCTAACACCTACATGAAAGAACTTGTGCATTATCTACATGAGCGCATGAAAAAAGGTGGCGATTACATCGAGCACGCTGCCTTTTTTCATACTGTATTGTTACGAATCTCACCCTACATGGAAGGCACAAAAAAACTTGCCCGCCTTATGACACAGATTATTCTTTTAACAGGTGATCACCACCCTGTAGTTTTTCATAGCGATGAGCTCTACAAAAAGGCTGTCGAGGAAAGCGCTGGAAACTATGAAATCTTTGCAGCCTTCCTGCGCGCACAGCTTGAATGGACAAGACGATATGTAACAGATGTCGATGATCCAGTAAATCGCAGGGTTATCAATGAAGCCCGCTACATGAACCCCGGCATTCAGCTTGTCAACATTGGCCGAGAAGCCTGCGCGCTTGGCAGCACACCAGATAAGATAGATGCATGTCAAAAAGAAGTTTTAAAACAGCTTATTTGGCTAGATTCGGAAAAAATTCTGGACCGCCGCGAAACCCTCGACTCATTCAATGAAAAAGGTGTTGTGTTAACAATAGTTATCGATAACATCATAAAAAAAATGCATTTTAGAATAAATCCTGATAAGCATACAAACTACAAAAATGCCCTCCATTTTATCGACTACGCCACCATAGAAAATCCCCACCTTCTAGAGGAAAGCCCCGAACAAACAATCGAATTCATTAAAGAAGTTCATATGATTCTTATGGATAGACTTGAAAGTGAAGAGCCTTTATACCTAGGAAAGTACCGCACAAGTTTTATGATTATTGATGGTATTGGTAAGCCAGAGCTTCTTCTTGCCAGAGGAAAAGAAAGACTCTCACACTATGATTTTATCCTATTCAAAGAATCCATTGTCAAAATACAGCAAGACGTAACACACCTAGGAAGACTCTCTGATGTGGAAAAAATTATATGGAACTTAATAGCACACATCCCACCTAGTCCAGCTACTATCGAAGCCGAGATGCATAGCTTTGCTCAGCAACTTAAAACCAAGCTTTGCAACACGCCAAAAGACCCCATTAAAATATTAGACATAGCCAGTTGGACACACTCGGAACTTGCGCGAATCTACCCCTACCCAGATGGCAACGGCAGACTAGCGAGGATTATGATGAACACAATACTTCGCCTCGGGGGCCAAAAGCCCATAGTATTCAGCAGCGATAATGAATACAGTGAAGCTACGGGCCTTGGAGTAAAAAGCTATACTACCTTTACCCTCTATTTACAAAAAATGCGCACGTGGAATGAGCAGTATATAAAAATATAATAAAATCCAGCATAATGGTTACCAATAAATTAAAGGATTTGTCATGCAACCCAACCCAATCAGAGAACTTCACTACATCGCCCCTCTTGCCAACTTAGATTCAATCTTTGATAAAGGGATACTTTCACATAACGAAGCTACCCCTCACAAAAAAGCTGATGTGTCAATGGACTCTGTGCAGAAGATCCGTGCTGAAAAAGATATACCAGCCGAAGCCATGGGTCAGGCAAGAAAAATCCATGACTGCACAAACCTCTACTTCAATGCAAAAAATCCAATGCTTGCTGTGCGGCAAAAAGAAAAAGACACTATTTGTGTTCTTAGACTAAAACCTGAGCTTATGAACCTACCGCAAGCTGTCATATCCGACCGCAATGCCGCCGTCAAAGACGCTAAGTTCTATACAGCTGCCGTTGGTGTAGACAAGCTTGCCATGAAGACACTTTTTGCAGAATTCTGGACATCAAAATATTACAACACCCCCGAACAAAACAAAATAAATGGGCAACTTCGCTGCGCAGAGCTATTACTCCCCCATAAAATCCACCCCAGCTATATTGGCGGGATGTACGTTGCAAGTGAAGCGGTAAAGCAAGCTGTTCTTGGAAAGTTCCCTCTTGATAAGTTCCCTGATGGATGCCCCGTTCCTATTACCATTAATCCTTCATTTTTCTTTGGCCAAGAACCAGGCCAGCCGACAGCTCCTTTAGACAATAGGCTCTACCCGAACCCAGTAGAGTATCAAGAAACTCCTAGAGTAGTTATTGACCTCACTCATGAAGAGACTACTGCAGAAGTCGTAAAAATCGAAGCTGTAAAAAATGAAATTATCGACCTCACAGACGAGCCTATAAAAGATGCGCCCGAGCCCCAAGCTGTTGCTGTTGCAAAACCAACAGTCCACACGTCCCCCAAAAGAGGGATTGAACGATGGCTCGTACAAAAAAAGCAAACCCCAACCGAGGCTCCCATCCCATACGAACACACACTCACCATCCCGGCACACATCACCCTAAAAAAAGGCAATTTGCTTGATTCCAAAATGCAAACCCTTACAAATACGGTAAACTGCAAAGGAGCCATGGGGGCAGGCATTGCCCTATCCTTCAAAACTCGCTACAAGTCTATGTTTGAAGAGTATAAAGGGCGCTGCGCTTCAGGATCGGTAAAACCGGGCCTTCCCTATATATACCAAGCAGACAATGGTAAAATAATCATAAATTTTCCGACAAAAGACCACTGGAAAAACCCATCTAATCTCGCCTGGATTGAAAAGGGATTGGGTATTTTAAAAGCGAACTACAAAGCATGGGGCATCACCTCTCTTGCCATACCGCCTCTTGGCTGTGGTAAAGGCGGCCTCGACTGGAGAATTGTTCGAACAATGATCGTAGGCATACTCAGCGACCTTGACATCCCAATAGAAGTCTATGAGCCTAATTAGGTTACGGACTATAGGGCATATCTTGCTTGTAAGGCGAACTAGAGTCTTCGGCAACATGTGGCGCTATAGTCTCAACATTTTTTGTAACAACTTGTAGGGCCTGAAACTCCGTTAACACGCGCCTAATTTCTTTGATAACCTCTTCGCGATCAGGAAATGCAGTCATCTGATCAGAGCCAATAAACTCGGCAATTTCAGCAAAAGGCTGCATCAGCAAAACTACGTTTACATCGCGATTTTGCTTAAAGATCATCTTTACAACCTGCTCAAGGGTTCCCAGTGAAATCATGACAAGGTCTCTAAAGGATTCGTTGCGGTCTTTTGTATAGGCTAGTAGCTGCTTTGATGTTTCGCAAAGTGTAAGAGAAATTCGTATAATTAAATCGCTTTGCTCAGCATTTTTAGCAACCCTTGCGCACTTTTCCAAAAATGAAAGAGGGATACTTGCAACATCGGGGTTGTGACGTGCAAAGAACACACTTAGCTTGCCAAACTCAGAAATAATATTTTCGGCTATAGGCTGCATACGCTCATCAACTGCCGCCTCAAATACCCACATAAGACGCTCTGAGACAAAAATACAAAGAGAATTTACTTTATCTAAAAAGGTAAGCCCCGACCCATTTTGCGGGGTCTGCATCATATTAGCGCTAGCTACCTCTTTAACATAGGTCTCTACAAGCACCTGAACGGCCTGTAATGATGTTGAAGCTGGGCGTATTTGACGTTTATCGATAGATTTTGCACAGGCATCTATAGCCACCTCTAACCACTCAAAAGCTTTGGCTTCATCTTTATTTTTTACTGATTTTTCAAGATCTACTGCCATCATCTTTACTAAAAAAGGAGCAGAGGTGTACTGAAACGAGCGTCGTAAATAAAAGCGTAAAGCGTGAAATGCAACACCAAAACCTACTACCCAAAGATAAAAGAGAACAGGGAAAGGAGCAGCGGCAAAGGTGATATAAAGAGAAAAAAGGCTGAAGGCAAACATATAAAAAAGCGATGCATGAAGCATGCTATCTTTGGCAAAAAGCTCTTGTGCACACCCCATAACTTTCATCTGAGCACGAAGTACACTTTTGCGCATTGAAGCTGCCACTAAAAAAGCAACAGCAAGAAGAAGTAATCCTGTGCCTGCAATAAATGGGTTAGCAAAAGGCGGCTGTGCTGAGGAGCCAAATAGCTGCAATCCCAGTAAAATCGCGACAACAAGTGAAAGAATAGTGCCAGCCATTGGTTTGATGCTCCATTTTGGTTATATGCTCAATTTTTCTTGTTTGTACCCGATGGGAGGATATTTTGAAACAAAAAGCTGTTGAGACAAATGGCTTAGGCACCTTGGCGCAAAAAAAAGTAGACTTTTGCTAAAATGTGATGAACTGTTTTTTGTGAAATATGGTGACGAGAGCCTTTAAAGTGCATCGTCCAAGAAAGCGCCACCTTACCTTTATAGGCAATGGAGGCAGAGACTGTCCCAACGGGTTTTTCGACAGTTCCTCCAGCTGGGCCTAAAATTCCCGATACGGAAATTCCTAACGAGCTACCAAGTGCTTGGCATACACCAAGAGCCATCTGAGCTGTCACCTCTTCACTGACGGCACCATATTGTGCAAGTATTTTGGGATCAACACTAAGCTGTTTTTCTTTAACACTGTTGCAGTAAGCTACAACACTTCCTTTAAAATATTGTGACGCATCTGGGTTTGCTACAAATGCCGCTGCCAAGCCGCCTCCAGTACAAGACTCCGCTGTCGCCAACGTAACACCATGCTTTATGAGCTCAAGGTGCAGAGCTTCGGCAAGTGTCCCTGATCCTGATTGGTAGATATTGTCACTAAACGTCTCTAAAAAGGGCCTTGCAGCTAACTCTAGCTCGGAGGCATTGTAGCCCCTTAGCTGCACAGTTACCGTTGCAAAGCTTGGGTAGATGCCGCTTACTACCCGAGGGAAGAGTTGCTCGATAGTTCGTAAAATAGGATCTAGCTGACTTTCGATAAGTCCCACAAAATGAAGAGTCTTTACGAGCAGGCGATTTTCAGCGCCATAGCGCTGCATAATAAAGGGAAGCACCTGATCAACGAACATCATTTTCATCTCTGTAGGTATGCCAGGCACGGCAATAAGAAGTGCTCCCGGAAACCTTTTTTGATCTTCTAAAATAAACCCTGAAGCTGTCCCGATGGTATTTTGCAAAAACAGTGCGCCTTGCGGCTGGATAAGCTGATCTTCAACAGAGGCTTGGTTGCATGAAATTTTTTCAACCTGAGCCCTCAATGATTCCTGCTTTACAAGAGGCACTAAAAAAAGTGATGATACTATGTTTCGAGTTCTGTCATCTAAGGTAGGTCCTAACCCCCCTGTCATAATAACAAGGTGTCCGCGCGTGAGTGCACCAACAAGCGCCTGCTGTAAATCTCCGGCGTTATCTCCAACTACAGTATGGGTAGTAGGCAAAAACCCTCTCTCTAGTAGGTTTTGGGCAATAAAGCTAGCGTTAGAATTTGTAGTGTACCCATAAAGAACTTCATCACCAACAGCTAAAAGAGTGATGTTCATACTGCCCCTAACAGTCCGCAGGCTTTCAGTTGCGCATGGTTGGCAATCCAACCTAAGCACTCTTTATCTATACGCATTGGGTCATATACTTTGTTACCATTTACCACAAAAGGGGTGGGCTGCGTATTGGCACGAACCCAGCCTCGAAGCTTGGCAAACAGCTCTGCATTTACAAACCGCGCTGCATCAAGGGCATCTTCTATTTGCCTCGTATCTGGAAACTGGTAAAGTTGAGGATAAGAAAGTCTAATACCCCAAGAAATACTCTCTTTGCCAAATGACATGGAATGAAACTTGCCATCTTGGGCCGAATAATTAAATCGATGAATCTGCATCTGAATAACCGGCTCATAAGGGATGATGATTTCCTTGTCATTACCAACATCGATTGCTCGAATAGCGGTAAGTGTCTTTGTAATGGCTGCAGTAAAATAAAAACGAAAGTCTGCGTCGTTTGGAATACTACCCTCTTTTAGGGTGTCTATGTAGCGCTGCCACACCTCTAAAAAAAGAGAAACTGATAACTCATGATCACCCTTTTTAGCCACGCCAAGTGCAGAAAAAAGATGCAGGGGCTCACCAAAGCTATCAAAAAGACTTTTCATTTTTTCTGTTGAAACAAGCAGGTCGAGGTGAATCCACTTTGAGGCCATGTAGGTAGGTGCCTCTTTTGGCAAAAGACTAATTATATCACTCATTTAGGAGACTCTTCCATCGTCGCTGAAATAAGAACCCAAAATGAGCCTATAAAAATAGCAGAGTCGGCAATGTTAAAAATAGGGTATTCATACCCCCAAAAGCTAAACTGGATCATATCCACAACATAGCCATAGTGAAAATAGTCGATCACATTGCCTATTGCCCCACTTATAATAAGACAAAGGGGCGTATTCCATGCAGCTCGTTGATTAACACCCAAAAAGTAGATAATAAGAGCAGCTATTAACAAAATACGGACAACAACCAAAGCATTAGGAAAGTCAGCAAGCACTCCCCACGCCGCCCCCATATTTATGGCATGCGTGATCTGCATCTGAATTCCAAAAAAATCAGAAAAAACCACGTAAGGCAATGGGGAGGGCACGGTTGCCACCAAACTATTTATCCATGCTTTACTACAAGCATCAACAAAAATAATGGCAAGAACAAGAACAAGGCAACGCTTCGGCGAGCCAAAAAAAGTCACTAAAATAGTCCTTTTTCTAGCTTCTCCTGGGCCTTCACGGTTGTGCTGGCATAGGGCATAGCTTCAAGACGTGCTTTAGGGATCTCTTCTCCGCTGATGTCACAAACACCATAGGTGCCCTCAGTGATTTTCTCTAAAGCGCGTTCAATTAGCCGAAGCACCTGAAATTCTTGGCTAGTAACTTCAAGGCTTATGCGGCGATCAAAGTCGTCAGTTCCTTGATCGGCCTGATGCTGGGAATAGCCCGTTGCTTCATCAGGTTTTTTTACTTCAGCTGTGCAATTTGAAAGTGCGTGCGAAATTTGAGTTTTCATCTCTTCGAGACGCTGTTTGTACTTTTGCAAATCCGTTTTAGATAGAGCCATAATAAGCTTCTCCTTTTCTGCTGAGATACGAGACAAATAGCCCGAGAGTATACGCCCTCGAATCTTATTATGCCACGCACCTTTTTATCTAATTTTAAAACAATTTATTTATAAATTCAATAGGGATTTTATGGAACTTTTAATACAATTTTCCCCTTCACATGTCGCTCTTGAAGCTTATCCTGTACCGCCACTGCCTGTTCCAGAGTAAATTCAGTAATTTCTGGAACCGACAATTTTCCGTGATCCAATAACACACCAATTTCATTTAGCTCATCTCGATTAGGGGCAACAAATATAAAACCCGCATCTACCCCCATCTCGGCAGGAGCTAACTCTTCCATGTCACGCTGGGCAACACTTACTACCCTGCCACCTTTTTTAACAAGCGAAAAGCTCATCTTTGCTGTATCGCCACCAACACAGTCTAGCACTACATCCACACCTTTGGGAACTTTGGCAAAAAGCTCTTCTTGCACATCTTCTTGCGTATAGTCAAATACCTTTTGTGCCCCCATTGCAAGAACGTATGGATGGTTTTCTGAGCGGGCTGTAGCATACACAACACCCTTGGCCCAATTAGCCATCTGTACCGCCATACCTCCAACACCACCTGCTGCACCTAACACCATCACCGTTTCATGCGCTTGGAGTTTTGCAAAATTAAAGAGCGCCTGCCAGGCGGTAAGTGCTGTGAGAGGTATGCTCGCTGATTCTTTAAGGCTTAGCGTTTTTGGAGTATGCACAACAAGATCTTCTGGGACTACAATAAATTGCGCATACGTTCCATGTTTAATGAGCGGCATGCGAAAATATCCATATACCTCATCACCAACTTTTGCACGGCGCACACCTTTTCCCACCTTAGAGACTATTCCTGAGCCTTCCCAACCGGGTATAATAGGAAATTCATGAGGATAGGAGCCATTCATGTACCCTTCTCTAATCTTATAGTCAACAGGGTTTACACCAGTGTAGGCAAGGCGTATCTGAACTTCGTTATCTTGCGGTTCAACCTCTGGAACGTCTGCCATATGCAAAACATCCGATGGGCCGAAGTGATCGTAGACTATAGCTTTCATAAGAGCACATCCTCACAACTATACTGTTTCTGGCCTTCATGAAGATTTTCCGCTTTCATTGCAACAATGAATTTCTCATAGCCATTTTTTAGCAATCAAACCTCTTGACTGCTAAATACAGGTGCGTATAATTGGAAATATAGCAGTCGGAAAGTGTGACTGCTAGTTTAACTCATAAATGGAGGTCTATATGGAACAAAGAATGCCACAAAGATGGGTTTCACCCCTATCATTGGTTGATGAAATTGAAAATATGAATTGGCCGTCAAATGCTTCAGGATTGCAGATTTCTGAAGATGAAACCCACCTCTTCATAGAAGCGTCACTGCCCGGCCTCAGCGAAGATGAGATTGATATCACATATGAAAAAGGCAGTCTCATGGTTCGCGGAGAAAAAAAAGAAACAGAAAGCGACAAAAAGAAAAAGTTTTATCGAAAATCGAGCAGAAGTTTCATGTACCAAATGGCAGTTCCGGGAAATATTGACGATGCAGAAGAACCCACTGCAGAGTTCAACAATGGCGTCGCCAAAATAACCTTTTTGAAAAAGAAAAAAGACCAACCGAAACGAATTAATTTTAAAAAGTAGGTTGAGTAAAATATGGCCCACCAATAAAACTACCAAAAAGAGGATGTTTTATGAATTGGCGGGCCATTTTTTGTTTTATATTGTTAATTTTCTCAACCTCAGCACTTTCAGCAAAAAAACACAAAAAAGAACCCATCTTCTTTTATGTAGTTATACCATCGCACAACAATGAACAGTGGTGCATTAAAAATCTCGAATCAGTCGTCAAACAAGACTACCCCCACTGGAAGGCAGTCTACATAAACGATTTGTCAAGTGACAAAACAGGAACCCTTGTTGAAGAATACGTAACAAAAAACAACCTGCGTCACAAAATTGAAGTGGTACATAACTGGACAAGAAAAGGGATGCTTGCCAACATTTACAACGCCGTAAGGCGGGCAAAACCCCATTGGGTTGTAGTTACCGTAGATGGTGACGACACACTACGGGGCACAGATGTATTTAGCCATTTAGCAAGCATCTACCACAACCCCAAAGTTTGGATGACCTATGGAAATTGGGAAAGCGAACCCCTAGGACGACTCCCCTCTGACAACGACCACATCCCAGAATACATACGCGTAAGCAATAACTTTAGACAGTATAAGTTTTGCACAACACAACTTCGCACCTTTTACGCAGGCCTCTTTCGCAAAATTAAAAAACGACACCTGCAACACAAAGGCAAATTTTATATGGCAGCCGGAGATGTCGCTTTTATGATACCATTACTTGAAATGTCTTCTCAAGGTCACTACCATTTTGTTGAAAAGGTAATTTACAACTATAACCTGCACAACCCTATCAATGACTTTAAGGTAAATGGTGCCCTACAAGGATGGTGTGCAAGAGAAGCTGGAAAAACTAAACCCTATAAACCGCTGAGAAGAGCGGACTGGATGAGATAAAATATGAACTACCCAAAAACCATTATTGTTGGCGCCGGATTTGGTGGCCTAGAGGTTGCAAAAGACCTAAAAAATGCTAAAAACGATGTACTCGTTATTGATAAGCTCAACCACCATCTCTTTCAGCCACTTCTTTATCAAGTAGCAACTGGCGCACTAGCGCCTGATGACATAGCCACACCCGTGCGTGAAATTTTACGAAAAAACAAAAACACCTCCTTCATTATGGGCAACGTGCAGCATATTGATAAAGATAAGCAAATCCTACAGCTTGAGTGCGGGATGAGCTTTCACTTTGATTATTTAGTACTAGCCCCAGGAGTACGCCACAGCTACTTTGGAAATGATGATTGGGAACCTTTTGCCCCAGGTCTCAAAACTATAGAAGACGCTACGTGTATCCGTGAAAAAATACTCAAAGCCTTTGAGCAAGCAGAACGAGCCCCTAGCGGAGCCGAAGCTATAGAATTTTTACGCTTTGCTATAGTAGGAGCTGGGCCCACAGGAGTTGAACTTGCTGGATCAATAGCCGAAATAGCCTTTAGCAGCATGCAGAAAAAATTTACAAAGATCCGCCCCGACCAGGCAAAAATATTTTTAATAGAAGGCGCCCCATGCGTACTCCCTGGATTCCCTGAAGCTTTGTCAATACGCGCAAAAACGGATCTTGAAAAACTTGGCGTTACTGTTATGACAAATCAAAAAGTATCAAGCATTACACAAAAAGGCGTTGTGATTAATGGTGAATTACTCACAGCCCCTACAGTTGTCTGGGCTGCTGGAAACATCGCTCCTGCTTTGCTTAAAACACTCGATACACCTCTAGACCGCCAAGGCAGGGCTATAGTCGAAAAAGACATGAGCATTCCAAGTAATGAGAACATTTTTGTTATTGGAGATGCCGCCCATTTTGCAACTGAATCAGGACCACTTCCAGGGCTTGCCCCTATTGCCAAGCAGCAAGGTCGTCACGTTGCAAATATCATCTCGGGAAAAGTTCTTAAAGACAAAAGACAACCCTTTAAATACCATGACAGAGGCTCTCTTGCCACAATAGGCAAAGGAAAGGCAGTAGGCATGATGGGCAAGCTGAAATTAACAGGAGTTTTTGCATGGTTTATTTGGTCTGCTGTTCACATCCTCTACCTCATAGACTTTAAAAGTCGACTCAAAGTGTTTTTTCACTGGAGCTACATGTTTATTACTGGCAAACGTGCCGCCATGCTTATCACTAGACCTATTGAACACCCTAAAAAAGAGCCTATCGATTAAGTTACCTGGTAGATCTGGCCCGTTTGTAGCCCCTCTACGCCTTTGCTATAGGCAAGCGCTACGCGCGCCGCAGAAACAGGCTCGAAGCCTCGAAAATATGAGCCATACACATCCATAGATTCTGTAAGGATTGTAGGTGATACTGCATTAATGCGAACCTGCCTTGGAAGCTCAATGGCAGCGGCCCTCACAAATCCGTCGATGGCGCCATTAACCATGGAGGCTGATGAGGCAGCACGAACAGGATCATGACTTAAAACACCACTTGTCAGGGTAAAAGATCCACCATCACGAATCAACGGAGCACCTAATAAAACAAGCTTTACCTGCCCCATTAATTTGTCATTTATACCTACCAGATACTTGGAGGTTGACATATCCATAATTGCATCAAAGTGCACTCCTCCTGCACAGACAATCACAGCATCAAAATCACCTACCTTCTCATACATCTTGCAGATAGACTCTTCTGATGAAAAATCACACGTCAAATCCCCTGACTTTCTGCCTACTGATATAACCTCATGGCGCAAACCAAGCTCCTTTACAACAGCCTTTCCAATTGTTCCCGAACCACCCACAACAATAACTTTCATAGTTCCTCTTTACACTTTCTAGGTTTGCTCTGTCATACAACACTTACTTATTATGAGACACACCAAAAGCGGCAAGATATGCAAGATAATAGCCTTGATTTTCAGCTTATTTTTGCATCCTGCCTATCTTGCCCGCGATAGCGGATCATGCGTATCTTGTTATTTTGTTTTGTTGTACATACGCGCGAAACATCTTTTGAGCTGTTCTAGCTTTTTACCCTTATTATAACCCATGCCTCAGATAATGAGTTTTTGGCTTAGCCTGATGCAGATGCCCCAAAACCTCCAAAAAAACACTACGCCCTATTTTAGACACTGAGAATTGTTTGGGTATAAATAGAAAAAAAAGTAAAATGTCTGCATGACACTTCTTATTGTAAGCTGTAGCCTAAATCCCGCATCCAAAAGCCGAGAGCTTGCAAAGCTACTTCGTAACCACTACAACCACGAAGAGTACCCTTGCGAATTTGTTGACCTGGCCGACTATACCCTTCCTCTCTGCGACGGAGAAGAGGCCTACAACCACCCTCAAGCAAAACTACTTCTTGAAAAAACGCGTAAAGCAGAAGCGATCATCATCGCACTTCCCATTTACAACTATGGCATAAACGCAGCGGCCAAAAATTTTATTGAACTTACAGGTGCAGGTTTTAGAAATAAAGTTGTTGGATTTATTTGTGCTGCAGGTGGACAACGAAGCTACATGAGCATAATGAGCCTTGCCAACAGCCTTATGCTTGATTTTCGCTGCCTTATAGTGCCTAATTTTGTCTACCTTGATCCATCAGATAACCCTGATATCCATAACCGACTGCACTCGCTGCTCAAAACCGTAGTTGCTCTTAAAGATGCCTGGAAACCCTTATAATAAAGGCCAGCTTTACCAATGCTCATCTACTCACAAAAAATCATACGGTTTATCAACGAAATTAAATCCGCTATCAAAGTTATTATCAGCAAAGAAGTAGGCCTAAAAGTATTTGGTGACAGATTTTATGATAAAGCCCAACGCTACTCCCACCCAATTAAAGTTGTTATTTACAACAACAAAAAAATGTTGGGCTATTTCGCCTCCGATTTTTATGAGCTCGGCTTTCACGAGCTTCTAATGCACTCAAGTAAACAACAGCTTCATAATATAATCAGACACGAAATTGCCCACTACCTTACTTTTATAGCTCACCCACATGGCGTAGCTCATCATGGACAAGAGTTTAGAGCCATCTGTGAGCAGCTAGGATGGGATGAACAGGTATATAGAGCTACCACCTGCTTAGATGATGGTCAAATGGCCTCAGATATAGAGGAAAGTAGCGTTCTGAGAAAAGTACAAAAGCTTATGGCACTCTCTACAAGCAGTAATGCACACGAAGCAGAACTTGCCATGATCAAATCGCAGCAGCTGCTATTAAAGCACAATATTGACGCCAACTATGTAGGCGATGATGAAGAAAAAGTATTTCTTAAGCGCATCTTAAAACAAAAAAAAGAAAACGCCAAAATGCGCACGATTGCCAAGATTTTAGAAACTTTTTTTGTGACCACCGTCTACTCGCGTGCCAACGGCTATATCTACCTTGAACTTGTTGGTAGCGCTGTAAACATTGAGATTGCTGAGTATGTTGCAAATTTTCTTGAGAGAGAACTAGAACAGCTATGGCGCCAAACACAAAAAGATTTTACCGAATTAAAAGGCATGGTAGCCAAAAACTCCTTTTTTCTCGGCATTGCCAAAGGCTACTGCAACAAAATTCAGGCACTAAAACGAGAATATCCACAAGATGTCACCCAAGCGCTCATGGTGATTGAAAAAAAACTGACCCAATCAAAATCGATGGTCTACCCGCGCCTGCGATCCTGCAAAAGCTCAGGCAGCTACTGCCCTGAATCATCGGCACTAGGTGAGCTCGTAGGCAAAAAACTTACCATTAGTCCAGCACTAGCAGGCTCATCATCAAAAATGGCTAAATTTCTTTCCTACCTATCATAGTAATTCCGTAGAAAATGCAGTTAAAAAAGAGCCTTGCCCATCCTGATTTTTGAGGCAATCTCTACCATATCTGCGGTCTGCTGTATTCAAAAAGCTTCGAATCTGCCTTGCAAAGGCATAATCGTTTCGATAGTAGCCTTAAGCTAAATCAAGAGTGTACTAATAGTGGAATATGGGACATGAAGTTTTTTTTCTGATAACAAAAAAAGATTGGCCACAGAGCATGAGCTCTGCGGCCAAT
Organism: Chlamydiales bacterium; assembly: GCA_041737255.1. Taxonomy (GTDB): domain Bacteria; phylum Chlamydiota; class Chlamydiia; order Chlamydiales; family FEN-1388; genus SZAS-7. The sequence goes on from JBGSSB010000115.1 coordinate 23,433, forward strand.
CGGTTAGTGCACCTGCAATTTAGCTCGAGTATCACAAGTGATACTCGAGGGCTACATTATAGAGTATGCAGTGGGTTTTGTTGAGAGTCAAACATCGTTCTTTCTACAACAACTTCATCTGAGAATTTCTCAGCATCGCTGTCGTAGCGAAGCACCTGGAATTGCACGCAGCTGCCATTTGGCAATCCTGCTGATTGTGCAAACCATGTGTTGATGTCAAAGTCTTTAAACTCAGCTTCGCCGCACAGCTTCCAGCCATAGATAATATCTCCATAGCTAAATGGCTCGTTTAAGCCGTTTTCTTCCACGCTTAGGTCTAATCCAGTAACCATCACGTGTTTCTCAGTAATGCGAGAATCAGCACTCCAGTCAAACTTCAGAACAAAGTTTGCACCTTGAACTGTAAAGGCTTGACTTTCCATATTCGCATTTACAGATTCACTAAAAAACTCAGCGTCAAGTGGTGATGCTGTTATACCAATAACGGCTCTATCAATAGCACGTAGTACAGACTGTACTATACCCTGTGATGAGTCGATGGTTTTTAGTGAGAAGTAGCGAACAGGCGTTGCATTCTCTTGGTACCAAGAAAGTTTTTCCTGGAAAAAGCTTTCTTCTGGGTGATACCAAGCATTCGCATGCTCTGAAATAAATCGCTCAAAATCAACTGAACTCTTTGCATAGAGTCTTCTAAAAAGTGCTTTTGTTGGATCAAATACACCATCATCATCTCGTGACCACACTGGCATTGGGCTTACAGCATCAGCATCAGTAGCCGCAAAGCCATTGACAACTAGTGCTGTAGTGCCTGACTGAGCACCCTCAAGCGCTTCACCTGTTGTCATAAACAACGAGGTGTCTTTGCCTGCAGGAATACGCCAGAACGGTGTACTATCAACATCTTCAAGGATAATTGGATACACTTGAATGAGGTTAGGGCCTGCATCTTTTATAAACAACACGCGTGATCGCACTTCACCAAAGGCAGGACTGTTAGGATCTGTAACAGTACCCGTTAATATCTCACCTGGTGTAAATGTACCGGCAGTATAACTTTGTAGCGGGATCAAGCGATATGGCTCTAAAAATCCATCAAATCTAAAGTTAATCGCTGATGGATAGTCGATAGACTCATTTGCAGGATTTAACCCACGAACATTCATGCTTGTTCCTGTAGGGCCGCCAATAAGTCCCATTTGCTGAATAGCCGTAAGTGGGTTTGGATCAATCCCATCACCACTTTGGATAATGCTTACTGGGTCTATAAAGTAGCTCAACGAAGAACCCACCCCTGTAAATTGTGTTGACAAAAAGCCATACACTAAATCATTTGCAGTGTCTTTGTAGACGCATAATGGCTTAGGGTCATTAGCAATAATGAGAGGATCAGTAAACGAATCGTGAATCGACAGTTCAATTGATCCTGTATCATTTCTTACGTTTTGCACCCAGTAGCTATTAAGGGAAGCTCGTGTTTTATCCGTCATCGTACGGATAACATCAGAGGCAACTACGCCCACAATATCACCATGTACGTTTTGGTCTCTTATAAAACCAACTATCTCTTTTTTAAGATTAAAGACAGGTTTACCAGAAAATCCAGGTGCCGCTGGAATGCTGATAAGCATTTCAGACTTTCGGATAAATTCTGTTATCTGAATGAAATCACCAGCTGATGGCTGTGACAACTCATCTTGAAAAATTCGCTGACGCTTATCATACTCTGATGCGTATGGTGCTATAACAACACCTTCAACGATTTCATCATTTATACCTAATACAAAGACTCTGTCACCTTGTGCTGGTCGCTCAGCTGCTAGAACAGGAACTTCGTCTGTGTTTGGCAGTTTATACTTTTCAAGGTTATAATCTGACTCAAGAAACAGTACTCGCAAATCCAAATCAGGAGCTGCGTTTACTGCAAAACCAGGGTAAAGAGATGACTTAAATAAAGAATCATCATCAGTTGAAACCATATAACCAGCAGCTCCAACAGCCTCAAACGTTGTTAGCGCTCTTACGCTATCAACACCTTGGGCACCACCATCAATACTACTACCCCTGTCGATTGTAGGATGTAACAGTCTAATTTTATTATTCATGGTATTAAACTCTGGCGTAAGCGTATTAGTATTTCCATACTCATACTGGCCCCAGTTTAAATTTTGTCCATCATCAAAAATTATCAGTCTTTTACTTGCTGGCGTATCAAGCTCTTCAGTAAAAGGCGTCACGCTCCAGGTACCTTCGAATGCAGCATCTGCTGCTGTTCTTGGCTCGTACGGATCTGAAACCACACTTCCCTTATTTTCAACAATAAATGGATTTGAGTTTGGTCCACCCGGGCCGCCATCTTGCCATGAAAGAGGGCGGACACCACCTTCTGTCATGGAGTAATCTATAGGAAAATTTTTTTCAGGAAAGTTTTCGTCTTTTTTGTATTTAAAGCTGTCGATTCGCAGTCCACCTTTATAGGTGCCTGTAAACATCCAGTCTTCAAAAGGGTCTTGCGATTCATTAACAAAATAGCTGTTATGTACCTTTGCTACAGCATCACCGAAAAGGTGTTGGGCCGAAGAAAAAGTCCACTGGCCAGTTTCGCTATTAAAACGAGGCTCTGCAACCCAGTGGCAGTTCCAAGAATTTGCTTGCAGCGAACCATATGGTTGGTTTTGATCAACAAGCTCATCACCAAGGATGGCGTAGCGCTTATCAGTTGTCCACCATGCATTATGTGCATAGCCGATACTTACGTTTAACTGCTGAGTTGGAATGCTAGCTATAACACGTGGCTTGAAAATACCAGTGTTAGCACCAAATTGGGCTGTTTTATAATCTAGCTCTCCTGTCCAGTCTATTAAATTATACACTGTTTCAGCAGCAGCAATACCAAGGGTTAAAGTTTCTTGCCCTTCTGGCAACTCATACCCTAAAATCCTTAAAGCATCTTCGCGATTATATGTCGCATTGGCCATATCATGAATATAAAACTCATCACTTGCCCCTAAGAACACTGGATGCAGAGGGTCGTTTTTAATATCAAAAACAACCACTGGAGCAGCACGTGTGGTGCCTAGTCCATAAATACGTCCTTGCACTTCATCAACATACAAGTTATGGCAGTTGGTAAACAGGTAGTCAGAATCTTCGCAAATACGAGTATTTTGAGCTAGCTGGTTAAAAGCATAAGGTGGAACGTATGAAACAGGAACAGTAACATTGCTGCAGTTTAGCGTTTTACCTGGTAGCTGTATGTTGTTGTAGCCATTATTTGGCTTTAACAACGCCGCCTCAGGCAGTGCATTTGGATCTACTCTTAGTGATGAAAGATCAAACACGCTAAGGCCAGCAAAAGCATTTTCAGCAACCGCATAAAATGCATTAAAGTCATTTGATACGCCAGTAATTAACGGCTGCTGATCAAATGGTCAATCATCTAAACGTATGCGCAGCTCTAGTGGAAGTGGCGCAAGTACATTTGGATCTAGCAAAAATGGGCACTTAAAGCGATATTCGCCTCTACCTTCGCTTTCACCTTCGTTTTCTTCAGTTTCATTCGACAAAAACTGTGCCGCAGTAACTTTTTGTGGCTCCCCTCCTACTTCATAAATTGCTTCTACAACATAATTCTGAAGAGGTGTAAAGCTATACTCATTACTATCTAATGCAAGTTGCTGTGACTGATAGGTTTTTACATCATGCCATGAAGAGATCCCTGTAGGGATTGTATCTTCAAAAACAGAGGGTGTTGGAAATGAGTTAAGCAGCTTGGCATATAGTGGCTTGTTAACCATATCATGCGTGTAGACATGTATACCATTAAGCGTTGTACCAATTGTATATGAACGCACCTTTGTTGATGGGTCCTGAAACACGTAGCTTGTAAAGGTATTGTTTGGCGTTCCTTCTGGATAAATGGCAGGGCCATTTTCAGCAAATAACAACCGTTTTGCACCATACGGAGCAAGCGTAGCATCACCTGTTCTAAATGGGTTAAAGTCCGTTAGCGGATCATACGTATTGTTTTTTACAGCATCCTGATACCCACCTGGAGGCAACTGACCTGGATTATTCCAAAGTACTCCCATATGTGTAACTTCTGGAACAAATGAAAGGGCATTATCTCCAGTAAGCGAAAGAGTAAAAGTAGCTGGGCCGAAGAATGTGTCGCCAACAGCTGTCATCTCAAATGGAAGAACCGGCAGGTCATAGTAGTACAAAAGACCTTCTTCAATCGCATGTTCTATGTCATGGTTATCGGGAAACTCATCAAATGTACCATCTTGGTAGCATAAGATGTAGGCATAGTCCGACAAGAGATCTGGCGATATAAAAAACCTTAACAAGATATCTTCAAATGTTAAGCCAGCATAGTTATCTACGCCTATAACAAAGTCAGCTATCTCACCAGAAACGCCGCCAAAATAGTCAGGACCTGGGTTATAATCTTGTGGATTATAGTTTGCAAGATTAATTGAAAAACTTGGGTTTGCTGCCCATAGTCTCAACTTATAGCCACTTACTGGGTCTCTGATATCCATGATATCACCCAGCCTGCCAGCTCCGAAGCCTATCGAGCCAGGTGCGGTAAACTCACCGGGGGCATCAAACATAAGCAAATCTTGGTTTGTAACTTCAAAAATAAACGCACCTTTTTGAGCAGCGCTCATAGAAAAGGCCCAGTTGTCTGATGTACCAGAAAAGGCTGAATCAGTAGAAAGTGTCGATACTGGTACAGAGTCTAGTATACGAACATTCTCACGAGGAACTTCCCATTTAAATAGCGATCTATTTGACTGAATCTGGTGCTGACAAAACGTTTGAAAACGCCTTGCCGGGCTATTTTCTGGCTCGTCAACAAAGTTTACAGCGCCAGATTTATAAAACTGGTAGGTTTCACTTCTGCTTGGCACGTTAAAAAGTTTTGCGACACCTACAGCAATGTCACCAGTACCTAGCTTCATTGTGCGCTCAAGGTCTAAATCCTCTTCGCAGGTGCAGTCAAGGATTTGTGATACCTTATCGAGAATCTCTCGATCTACCGTTAAATCTTGCTTTGTTGTTTGGTTAATTTGATTAGCAAGAGCAAGCGTCTGCTGGTCTACAATCAAATCTTGTGTAGTTGTGCAGTTGATTTTATTTATCAGCTTGCAGGGTTTTCTAGTTTTCTTTTTGTGTTTTTTTGACACTTTTGCAGAGTAGACTTCATTGCGGGGTTTTTTATCCGCTTTTTTTGCTAGCGCCGGCTCGGGCACAGCAATAAGTAGAGCCAGCAAAGCCAGCACGCTTAATAACGTTTTTCTAAGGTTCATTTACACACTCCATTTTGGGTTAACGAAAATGAAACGGTATTTTAACTTGATAATTTTGTAAAGCCAAATAAAATTTCAATCACTAATGCAATCGACAAGGGTATATGGACACGATAATATGCATGAATAATTTATTCCATATATGCTATTTATCAATTATAAAATCAATTAGCCCCCCACCGAAACCTACCCATGAAGCCATTAAACCTGCTCAAAATGCACTGTAAAAGCACTCCTACTGAATCAAAACCTTAGCAAAGAGAGAATCCCCATCAAATAGTTGGCACCCTATTTTTTCTGAACAGCCCTACAAATGCATTTGTCTTTCAAAAAATCACAGCCATGAACTATTTTCTTGTTTGTGGATCGCGGCACACTTAAGCCTTACATTTGACAGCACAAGAAACGTAGTGTTCTTGTCTATTGTACACTGTCAAAGTTCAGATAAATGGCACAGAGGGGCCGTTTGTTAAAACAAAAAAACCTAACCCTACATATAGGACACTTTATGCAATCAAAACGATTTATTACTTGCCTCATAGCCATGATTACAATGATTATGGTGCCCATCCGGCACTAATGGCCTCAAAAAAACAAGAGAAGTGCAAAAACAGCTCATCGGCTTGCAGTACTCATCAAAAGAAAAAATGTTGCGACAAGCTAAAGCAGATTGACGAGACAACAGCGCAAGATTTACTCACGGACATGTATATACTTTCTCTAGTAACTGAAATTAACAAGACTGTCGATGAAGATCTTGCAGTAGACGAAGAAATCCTCGACAAAATCAACCAGATACTTGAATGCACCTGCCCACCCGAAAGAAGCTCTCGCTAGTCAACAAGCCTACCGCTGTGATGTAAGAGAGCCAATACATCACAGCGATGAACAATCCACCTCCATACCTGACCCCACAATACTTTAGCGCTAAACACTTGCAATTAAAGTTAAAAATTTGTATAGTACACATCATGAATACTTTAACTCTATTTTTTACCCCTATTGTTTATGAATCTGCGCAAAAAACCTGGAAACAACAGGTAGCTGAAGCGTGCGATAACTACTTTTATCTGGGCGGCAAAAAAATATGTCTACTCAACAACAAAGAAACACGACCCTTTGAACAAAAGCCCTCTTTTAGAGAAACCCTTCTTACTGCATTAAAAGTAACCTCCTACTTTACCATTGTGCTTCCCACATTTTTTTTCTTTGCCAAACTTGCTTTTCGTCCAAACATAGTGGTTTCTGCACCTGTAAACCTAAACAACGAGCACTTTACCAAACTCTTCAACGCCCCCTATGATGAAGATAAGCTCCGCCACTTTGGCTTATCGAACTTAGACATAGAAAAGGCCTCTCTACTAAATAGTAAGCTACGCAGCATGACTCATGAAAATCTTGAAAAGAGCGCTACTTCTTTTGCAAGCTTCAGGGATCTTCAAAGGCTCTTTTCACATAACTGGCTAAATGACACATGCGTTAACGAACACCTAAGACTCCAAATTGCAGACAGACGCAACTTCTGCTTTATTAACTCACTTTCAGTGGCAAACCACAAGCTTACTCGCATCACAAAGCTCTACCCCATATTCCAAACAGGCGAAAACACAAAGCTTAAAAAACTCTATGAAACACAAAAAACTCTCCTCATGCCCTTACACGTTGGAAACAACCACTGGACACTACTAGTCGCTGACATCGACAAAAGAACGCTCAGCTACTACGACTCACTGTCTCTTCGCCCACCAGAGGTTATCGAAGAACTACAAGCGCACCTCAAAAAAATTGCCCTCCACGAAAACGTAGAGCTAGCAGCTAACGACTTTACCCTTGTAAATGAGCCCTGTCCGCAGCAATCCAATGGCTATGACTGCGGCGTCTTTGTGCTTCTTGCAGCAAAACATACCATTGAAGGCACGCCCCTTGAATATAGTCAGCGAGATGCCCCCTACATGCGCCTAAAAATCCTTTCAGATTTCTGTGCTCACCTGACTTCTTGAAGTTGTTTAGCTATATTTGCCTTTTTGCTATACAGTAGACTTTTCTAACAAAAGGTATTTTCATGGCGACAGTTACATTTAAAGGATCGAGCGTTCACACAAACGGCCAGCTTCCACAAGTGGCAACCAAAGCCCCGGACTTTGTGTTAACCTCAGCTGATCTTAAAGACTTCTCATTAGCTGACTTTGCCAGTAAGCGTAAGCTCATTTCCATAGTCCCAAGCCTTGATACAGGCGTTTGCGCTCTTTCTGCTAAAAAATTTAATGAGGCTGCAAAAAAAGACCCCAACCTACTACTCATCGTAGTCTCTGCCGATTTGCCTTTTGCACAAAAAAGAATGTGCCAAGCCGACAGCCTCGACAACATCCTTACCCTTTCGATGATGCGATCCAAAGACTTTGCCACAAAATATGGCGTTTTACTTACCGACGGCCCATTAGCCGGCCTTGCCGCTCGCGCGGTTGTTGTTCTTGATGAACAAGACAATGTTATCTACACCGAACTTGTCGGTGAAATAACTGATGAACCGAACTACCAAAAAGCACTTGATGCGATATAAAATAACAGCCCTACTATTTATTGCGACGGTTATTGCCTGCACATCGCAGCTTACTGCAACCATCATACGAACCGAGAGCTTTGCCACATTTTTTATGGCGTGCGAAGACTTTACTGAAAAGAGCCTCGTAATTTTTGATGTAGACCGTGTGTTAATAGAGCCTCGCGATGCCATTATGCGCGCTCCCAACCAGCGCATGCTGTGGGAGCTTCGCCACAAATATGGAGCGCACCTATCAAGTGCCCAGATGGCCGATATATCAAGTATTGTAAACCTTAATGAAAGCTCATCTCTTGTCGACCCCTTAGCGTTAGCCTTTATCAACCACATTCAACAAAGAAACATCCCCATTATTGGCCTTACTGCAACAGGCACTGGTGGCTTTGGCAAGATAGCCTCAATTCCTGACTGGCGAATTGCAGACCTTGCCCGCTTTGGCATATCATTTGCCACAAGTTTTCAGCAGCAGCCCCCCTTTGTTCTTACCCAGCTCAACGAAAGAGGGACCTCGCCTGTATTTAAAAGTGGCATACTCTTTACCGGAGGCTATAGCAAAGGGGATGTATTGGAAGTCTTTTTAGACACCGTAGGCTTTACCCCTGACAAGGTGCTCTTTGCCGATGATCTTTTCTACAACCTTATCTCTGTAGAAAACGCCCTTGCCAACATGGGAGTAAAACATGTGATTGCCTATCACTATTTGGGTGCAGATAAAATACCAAATACGATAGACCCAGAAGTAGCGGAATTTCAAATAAAAACCCTACTAGAAAAGGAACAATGGCTAAGCGATCAAGAGGCAAAAACCGACATCCCCTCCCAGAAACTCTCACAGATGCAGCCCTCGCTAGAATCTCTGAGATAAAAGCTACTCCCCTAGGCATGCATGAGCGCATAGAAATTGCCCAGGACTTAGCAGGCCTTATTTTAGAAAGCGCAAAGAGTGTGCAGACTCGCAAAGAAAAAAAGCGAGAGCTCGAGCTTTCTAAAATGATTCAAGATCCAACAGGCAAAGTCCTTATTGCCAACATACTAGACAGCTGCTTTCGCACAGATGACGCAAACCGTCTTATAGATCAGATCCTTTTTTTGCTATCACAGCATGGCACTCCCTCCTTTATGAGCCCTCTACAAAAATTGGGGCTAAAAGCATTTCAAACCGTTGGCTGGCTTGTGCCAAAAACTGCTGCCGCTCTCATCAAAAAATTTGTGCAATTACAACTTGAAGATGTCATTGCTCCAGGAGAAAAAGAGCCCTTACAAAAATACCTCAAACGGCTCAAAAAAAACCCGGTACATATAAATCTTAACAGGCTGGGAGAAGCTATACTGGGTGAACAGGAAGCAAACAACCGACTAGAGCAAAACATTATAGACCTTGCAAACCCACTCGTTGATGTCATCTCCGTTAAAATTTCAAGCATCTGCAGCCAGCTGAACATTATTGATTTTTCAGGGAGCCTAGCAAGGCTAAAAATTGCCCTAAGACGCCTTTACAAAGAGGCCCTAAAGAACCAGAAATTTGTAAACCTCGACATGGAAGAGTATAAAGATTTACATCTTACAGTAAGGCTTTTTCAAGAGGTATTGGCAGAGCCTGAATTTTTGCATATGCCAGCCGGCATTGCTCTGCAAAGCTATATCCCAGATTCTCACGTCATACAGCAGGAGCTTACAAAGTGGGCTCTACAGCGAAAGCAAATGGGCGGTGCCCCAATAAAAATACGCATTGTCAAAGGTGCCAACTTAGGGATGGAACGGGTAGAGGCTTCTATCAAAGAGTGGCCTCAGGCTACCTACAAACAAAAAGAAGATGTAGATGCAAGCTTTAAAAAGATGCTTCACTATGGCCTTACAAAAGAGCATGCCGAAGCTGTACATATAGGTATTGGCAGCCATAATCTCTTTGATATCGCCTATGCACTTGTTTTGGCATCAGAAAATGACCTCCAGCCCTATGTTACCGTTGAAATGCTCGCTGGCATGGCCCCCCACCTTGCTCGCGTAATGCCAAAGCTCTGGAAAAATGTTTTACTCTATTTACCCTGTGCCAAAAAAGAAGAATTTCATAATGCCATTGCCTACCTCATGCGCCGGCTTGATGAAAATACAGCCCCAAACAACTTTCTTACCCACCTTTTTGGCCTTACAACAGCAAGCAAAGCCTGGGATGAACAAAAAGAACTTTTTTATGACTCCTGCCAAGAAAGCAGCAACGCCGCAACAACCCCACGCCGGACGCAAAATAGACATGTCATTGCCCTACAAAAAAAATATACCGGCCACTTCACAAACGAACCTGACACCGACTTTAGCCTTCCACAAAACCAATCCTGGGCCGAAGAAATCCTCAAAGAGTGGCGAATTAACTACCATGAAATCAACCTCGCTATTGGCGGCCATATGCTTGTCTCATCTGAGATTGCACAAGGGATCACCCCCTCTCGGCCTGACTGTAAAATACACACCTATTTTTTAGCTCAGGAATATCAAGCAAATGTCGCCCTAGAATTTGCAAAAAATCAGGCCCCTATTTGGGCAGAAGTCCCGCTGCGCGAACGAATTGAAATTCTTGACAAAGTAGCCGACATACTACGGGCTGAGCGCAAAAAAATTATAGGAGCCATGATGCAAGAGGTAGCAAAACCTATTGTTGAGGCGGACGCTGAATTTTCCGAAGCCATCGATTTTGTTGACTACTACACAAAAGAACTTGAATCACACGCCCATGCAGATACAATTTTTTCAGCAGCAACAGCAGCACTTGTTTTAACCCCATGGAACTTCCCTGTAGCCATTCCAACCTCTGCACTCATCTCATGTCTCGCCTCTGGACATAGTGTGATTTTTAAGCCCGCACCCGAAGCTGTGCTCTGCGGCTGGTTTCTTGCTCAGTGTTTTTGGCAGGCAGGAGTGCCCAAAGAAGTGCTGCAGTTTATCACCTGCGATGACGACTCCATAGGCTCAATGCTAGTTGCTGACCCCCGCATTGACCTTGTAGTACTCACTGGCGCTACAGCCACTGCGCGCAAGTTTTTACAAATGCGGCCCACCCTAAAACTCTACGCCGAAACAGGCGGCAAAAATAGCCTTATCGTAACAAAACTTGCTGACCGTGATTTAGCGGTAAAAGATGCCGTACAATCAGCCTTTGGCTTTGCCGGACAAAAATGTAGCGCCCTTAGCCTACTTATTTTAGAAGAAGAGGTCTATAACAGCCCAGCATTTCGCAGGCAGCTTTTTGACGCCGCCTCAACCCTTGTATGTGGATCTGCCCACTGTCTCTCTACGCAGGTAAATCCTTTAATACGGCCGGCATCGGGCCCTCTTTTGCAGGCGCTTACTACCCTGGATGAAGGCGAAAGTTGGCTCCTAGAGCCAAAGCAAGACCCTGCAAATCCACACCTTTGGAGCCCCGGCATTAAGCTTGGAGTGCAGCCTGAAACATTCATGCACCAAACAGAACTTTTTGGACCAGTATTGGGGGTAATGTGTGCAAAAAATTTAAAAGAAGCTATCGACTTTGCCAATAGCACCCCCTATGGTTTAACAGCCGGAATACACACACTAGATGCCAGAGAGCAAATAGTGTGGAAACGAGATATCATAGCCGGCAACTGCTATATAAACCGCCCAATTACAGGCGCTATCGTAGGACGTCAGCCCTTTGGAGGGTGCAAAGCATCAAGTTTTGGTGTTGGCATAAAGGTTGGCGGGCCAAACTACCTGCTTCAGCTTGGCAACTGTACAGAAATACCCCCACATGGCCTTCATGAAATATCCCCTGATATTATGGACTTAGAGGGCGCCCTCATGCAACTTGGGGGTAAAAATAATGACGCAACCACATTCTATAAGGCAGCTGCCTCAATGACCTTTTGGTGGGCCAACTATTTTACAAGACCAAGAACACTTAGGCGCCTTGTGGGGCAAGATAATATCCTAGAATACAAACACCGCGATGAAATTTTTGTCCTATTTGAAGACTCCGACAGCATCCTTGATATCATGCTTATCTTAGCTGCTGGGCGTACTGCGGGCTGCAAAATAACGTGTGGGGCAAGCTTTAAGCTACACCGCCGCCTTTTTAGGCAGGGACCCCTAGCGAAAATATTTACGAAGTTTAATTGGCGATACGGAACCACCCAGGAAATAGTTAGGATTATAGAAAAAACACCCCATGCTCATGTACGAGCGTTGAGCGAACTACCAGATGACATTGCAAAAGAGCTTGCCCAAACAATCGGCAGCTTAGACATTGTCCCTCCTTCTAGAAGTGGGCGCCTTGAGCTTATTCGCTTTGTCAGAGAGGTGGCAGTCTCACACGATTACCACCGCTACGGCAGCCTCATGGCACGAGAGACAGAGCCCCGTGAACATATAAGGTGAGTATCATACTTGGCCACAAATGAAGTCACAAACAGGATTCACTTAAACAAAAAACTTAAGCGATTAGAACGATGAAACGATAAAAACGATAAAAAATAAAACCATCTCGATTTCCTCAGAAAGTTCGAATTTTTTTTCTTTTCATCGTTCCTATCGTTCTATCGTTTTAATCGTTGAGAGCTTAAGTAAACGGTATTGGGGATGATCCCAATTTGACCCCGATTTTTTAAAGGCAGAACCCTGATATTTGAACTTTGCCCCTACAACAAAAATAAGAACGCTTGACTTAAAATTATTATTACTATAAAATTAGTGTATTAATTTTAAAAACGGAGCTGTTTATGAATGCAATGAATTGGGTTGGAAGAGTTGTTGCAGGATCTGTCGTATCCTTTTGCATTAAAGATTTAGCCGCACCCTATATTTTTGGAAATTCTCGCTCATTCTTAGTAACAGCAGCAACATCAACTCTAAGCGCCTTAAGAGTAGCCGCTGTAGGCACAGGCACACTTGCCATTGCAGCAGGTGGCTTTGTAGCAGCTCAGCACATCGCACACAAGACAGACCTAAAAAATGGTGACGGCTATGACCTAATGATGGACAGAAACTTAAGTGAAAACACTGTTAAGCAACTTCACACCTACGGCCCTGCCGCAACATTCGCTACATCACTGCTGCCCTTACTCTATTTTGCCTATACGACAGTCTATTGATTCAAAAAACTTAATACGATTGAGGTTCCCAATAATTATTAGCTATATCACCACCATTTTCTTTGAACTGCCGAAACACGCGGGTTATCTCTTCCTCTGGAAGCTTTTTTCGCCTTACCTCAGCCAAAAGGCCATAAAGATACGTAGTATTATTGGGCTCTAGCTCTACAGCTTTTTGCAACGAGGTAAGGCAATCATTTTTGTGTTCCAAATCATAAAAATATATAAGCCGGCCATGCTGAAAAGCATACTCGGCGTTTAAAGGCGCCTTTTCCGTCGCTTTTTTTCGCAGTCCAACTATCTTGTTAAACTCCTCATCAGAGTGCTTTCCTTCCGCCTCATATGGCTTTTGATAGATATCAGCAAGCGCCGCATAGCAGGCAGCTTCCGCATCAACCCCACAATCCAGAGCCTTATTATAGTATCCTAAAGCGGCCTCAACATTGCCTTTTTGTGCAAAAGTTTGCCCAACATCAAAGTAGGCGTGACTTAGCTTTTGGCGCAATTCTAAATTTTCTGGGTAAAGCTCAATAGCTTTAGTAAGCATACCAATGCAGCTTTGAAACTGCTTCAACGAAAGTAGTCGCTCGGCTTCTCGGCTGTAGGCTTCCACATTTATCTCAACTGGGTAGGAAGAAAACTTCTCCTTGAGCTCCTCAAAGGTCTTTATAGCCATTGCATAGTCGCCTTTAAGAAAATAAGCGTCTACAAGACGATTCACATGCTCTGCATACTTACTAGGATTGGCATTGTATGCCTCAAGATTATATTCTATTGCCCTTGCAGCAAGCTCTTGAATATCTTTTTTAGATTCAGCATGGTACTGCACCATATCGTCTACTATTTTCTTAAGCTGCGATACCTCCTGTGATATATCTTTAGGCATACCATCGGGCTTATTGTGACCCCAGCTGCCGTCAAAGGCAGTAGTGATAAGTTCAATTGCCTTTTGGCCATCTTCTAAAACAGCATCAAAGCCCTCACCATTTTTGCCAAGCTGCAAAAATGCCCTGTTCTGACTTGAGCTTTCACCTTTAAACATTCCAAGAGCCTTAACGATTGAGGGATACACCTCAGAACTTTTAACCCGCGTAACAAAGTCTGCAATTTTCTTTTTTACATTTTGTGGATTTGAGGCAATCTGCGCCCCAACTTTGGTGCCTTGGTCAATAGCAAGCTTGCCTCGTTCTTCTATATAACGCTCATCACTTTTAGCTCCAGGAGCATCAAGTACTTTCTGAGCCTCATCAAGGCGACCAAGATTGCGATAACAGTCACTTAGATTGACTAAAAGAGATCTACTATCTGCTTGAGGGTACGCTCGAGCTTTTTCATAAAGACAAACTGCCGCTTTAAACTTGCCATCATCATAATTTCGTTTTGCAAGCTCAACAACTGCCTTATCATCACCGTAGGTCTCTGCAAGATCTGCCACTTTTTCATACTGCCCAGCCTTGTACAAAGCCGCTAGCACTGGTTCGAGCTCATCGGCTGTTAGGCGAAATCCATGTTCTTGCATTGCAGTAAGACTCGCCTGCATTTTGCCGCTATTTTGTGCCTTAGCCGCCTCAGCTATAAGCCCAATACAAAGTTTTCTCACCCAAGGCTTTAGCACCTTATTTTTCACTTCTTCATAAGCTTTTAAAGCCTTATCAAACTCACCCTTGCCACAGTAAAACTCTGCGAGCTTTTCGTTGATGCCAGATATAAGCTCTTGTGTTTCTTGAAAATTTTTAAGTTCAGAGGGCAGCTGCTCAAGACTCTGCAACCCCTCATTTAGCAACGCTACATCTCGTTTTGTTGTATATACTTCAACAAGCGCTCTTGCAAGATGAATTGGTGCATCAGCAGGAGACTTTGCTTTCACACATACCCTTAGTTGCTCTATTGCTTCAGCCCACTTTCCATTATTAGCATGAATGCGCGACATGCTGAATTTGAAAATGGAATCTGTCTTTTGACTTATCTGAGAAGGCGCCGCTCTCACACGCGACCAAAAGCTTGGACGCAGCTCTTTTTCATTATCACTGTGATACTGACGGATATGTACATCCAGTTCCTTTAGCGATTGCAGACACTGTTTAACCGTGCTATCAATACTTGAGTGGTTTTGCAGTGTTTGCAACAGCGATTTGATCGTATCATCATTATAATGAAAGCGCTCACCATAGCGCAAAAACTTGAGAAGCTCATAATTTACGCGAACTATTGCAGTGCGATCCTCAAAACCAAAAAATCCCTTAACCTTGTTCCAAAGGCGCTGGCCTTTTGTTGTAACCGCCACCGCATTATCAGTTACTATGAGAGGAGCGTCCGCTTGAGCCGATGAAAGAGCTTGAAGGGTTTTTGCGTAATCAGCTTTTGAAAGATCCTGATGATGATCCCACTGGGGATGGTAATAATCACAATTCATAGAAAATCCACCTATTTACCCATGAGTACCAAATAAATAATTAATTAACAATTGCTCTGTGATAAATTAAAATATAATTTGTACTATATTCTATTTAGCTTATACTAAAGGTAAGCAAAGATGCATATTTAATGGGGTGCCCTATGGAGATTCGTGATACAGTAGTAGAGTACTCCCTAATTCATTATAAGCAAAAACATGACAAAACCGAGGCCAGGAAGCAAAAGCGACTGGCGCTCATTACAAAAGCAAATGGCGAAAAAACTCTCTATATCAAGCGACTAAGCCTCTGGCAAAGAATACGGGCAAAATTTGATAAAGGCCCCGCATCCAAAACAGCTATTTTAGCCTTTTTGCAGCCTCTCTCTACAAGCGATGAAAAAAGAGACTCTCTCGAAGATAAGGTAAATTTCATCTTTAGAAAAGAGCTGCTTGATTCCGACATCCCCATTGTATTTTCAAGTATTTGCGATTGCCACAACAGGTCTTTAATCGACGAGATCCTCAAAATACCTGACATAAAAGCCCACATAAACTCAAAACTACAAGATGGAAATACCCCTCTTATTTTAGCCATACAGAATGCGAATAAAGAAGCCTTCAATGCACTCATAGCAACTGAAGGTATTGCTGTTAACAAATGGAATCTCGTAACAGAAAATACAGCACTTACACTAGCTATAGAGATGGAAGAGATAGACTTTGTAAGGAAGTTACTCGACAAAGGCTGCGAAATTCCTGTTAAAGCATTTATCTTAGCCAAAAATAACCACGTTATACACACCATGTTAAAAGAGTCCTCTCAGGAGCAAAAAAACCACCTACTTCTTGACGCGGTAGACAAAAGCAACGCAAGCGCCCTTAAAAAAATAATCAACGACATGCAAGGCCTAGATTTGTCACCGGCTCTAGAAAAAGCCATTCACAAAGGCAACTCTGAAATGGTAGACAAACTACTTGGACATGGCGTAGACAAAGTATTAGCACTGCAACTAACACTAAAAGAATGGGCAAAAAACACAACTGAAAAAGAAGATGAGCTTTTAGAAAAGATGATCGCACATAACAGCCGTAACCTGCACCCGGCTTTAGCTGCCTTAGCAGATCTTAATTTGAATGAAAGAGCTAGAAGCAAAGAGCAGTACCTTCAAGTAATTAACTCTTTAGCTGTTCATGATTCAGGACTTGATCTTCAGGGAGATGGCGCCTACAGGGTACTTTTGCGAGCTGCCGAAAAAGGCAACTGGGAACTTGTTCAAGCTATGGTACTAGCTGGCGTGAATATAAATTTTGAGCCAAACGGCGCATCGAAAATTCTTTTTCGTGCAGCCTCTAGAGGTAGCTCAGAGGTAATAAACATGCTCCTTGCCAAGGGCGCTGACGTCTCCTACCACGACCCCCGAGGAAACACCCCTCTTAAACGAGCAGAGCTGCGCCTCCAGCATGGCCACATCCCTGGTGGACGCGAAGAGGCAGAAGACGTCCTTGCTGTTTTGCAAAGAAAATTTGAGGATGAGTCTAAAAAAGATCAGCCTAAAAAAGAGCCCTCTCAACAGTAGTCAACACCATTCGACTCTATTACGATGGTGGATAATGAATAATGTCATGAAAGCAGGCAACATCAGCTGTAGTATTCCTATAGCCGTGAGGCTGATTGGCATTAAATCGAATACCTTCATTTTTGTGCAAAAGCTTCCAACCATCATTTACAAGTACCTCAATTGCTCCCTCAACAACGATCACATGTTCCACAACACCTGGTTTGTGTGGCAATGAAACATGTTCGCAACCTGGCAACAATGTAATCACAAAAATCTCACAATGCAGCTGATCATCAAAGCTAAAAAGTGGCACTACGTTAATTTTTGAGTCGCCAGGATAGAGCGTTTGTGACCCATAGACGCTTTGGATGGGTTCGCCTGTATCAGAGACTACATCTGAAATAAATGATGAAAAGGAAGTATTAAAACCGTTTGCAATCTTCCAGAGCGTCGCAATAGTTGGGCTCGATTCTTCTCGTTCGATTTGACCAAGCATTGCTTTACTTACACCAGTTTCTTGGGCTGTTTTATCTAAACTCCAACCTCGCGCTTTACGCAGCCCTTTTAAAGTAGCTGCAATGTGTGTGTATATGTTTTCCATTACTGCCTAATAAAATTTACTTGTGCGTTATAGCGCACAAGTGGTACAATAACGCTTAGCCCTCGCAATCATGCATTATAACGCACAAACAGACAATTTAAGGAGCTATTTTACCATGACAGCACCAAATAAAAGCGCACCTCTAAGTAGAAGCGCAAACTGCGTACAAAACGCCCTATCACAAAAAGGGCTAGCCTTTGCAGTTATTGAACTACCTTCAAGCACAAGAACAGCAAACGAAGCTGCCGCAACAATAGGCTGCGAGATTGGCCAAATCATAAAGTCACTCCTCTTCTGCACGCAAAAAACAGAAAAGCCCGTTCTTATTTTGGCAAGTGGAGCAAACCGTGTAAACGAGAAGACAATCGAAAAACACCTTGGAGAAAAAATTGTAAAGGCTGATGCAGATTATACTCGCGAAGTAACCGGATTTGCGATTGGAGGCGTGCCCCCTGTTGGCCACAAACACCCTATCCAACATGTTTTTATAGATAAAGACCTACTTGATCATGAAACCCTATGGGCAGCTGCAGGAACTTGCCACGCCGTATTTAGCCTGCCCTCCACTGAACTTAGCAAAGTTACCTCTGGAACAATCATTTCGATTGGGTAAAAACACTCCCGCTAAATTTGGCGGTATTACATAAGCCGCCAAAAAAACTCCCCACCTTAATAATTCAAGACCTCTATATGCTGAAGGCATGACACACATTGTAAGTTTAGCACACGCAACACCCCCACATGCAATTGTACAAAAAGAGCTGGCTCAACAAATAGCACAGGCATCAAACCTTACTGCTGCAGAAACAAAATGGCTTGAAAAGGTCTACAGCAACTCCGCTATTACCACACGCTATTCAGTACTTGAAGATTTTACTAAAAAGGCAAATGACTGGACCTTTTGGAACAATGCCCCTCCTACAACCCAGGCCAGAAACGAGCTTTACAAGCTTCATGCGCCCGTTTTAAGTAAGCAATCATGTGCGCTTGCTCTTGAAAAATGGGGACAAGACCCCAAAAGCATCACCCACATTATCTACATATCCTGTACTGGCATTATTGCTCCGGGCATACAGGCCTACTTGCAGCAGGCTTTAGGTCTGCACCCAAACATCTGCCAGTTTGGAGTAAATATGATGGGCTGTTTTGGCGGCTTCAAGGGGCTTCAAATGGCCGATGCCTTTTGCGCACAAAACCCCAACAACAAAGTACTTGTTGTTTGCACTGAGCTTTGCTCACTGCATTTTCAGCAAACAAGCTCACAAGAGACGCAAATTGGCAATGCCCTTTTTGCCGACGCAAGCGCAGCTTGCATCGTAACACATGAGCCCAAAGGCCAAGAAAAAAGCCTTTTTCGCATAAAAAAACATAGCAGCCTTATTCTTGCCAACACTACAGATAAAATGAGCTGGGAAGTATCAGACACAGGGCTTATCTTTGGCTTAAAAAAAGAGGTTCCCGATCTTATTAGGCAACACGTTGGCAACTTTGCAAAAAGCCTTCTGCCCCAAAACTGTAGCGCCCAAGATTGTCTCTGGCCAGTGCATCCAGGTGGAAAAGGCATACTGCAATCTGTTGAAGAGGCGCTAGCGCTCACAAAAGAGCAGACTCAAGCCTCGTGGGAGGTTCTTAAAAACTTTGGTAACACATCGAGTGCCTCATTTTTACTCGTACTTAACGAGCTGCAAAAACAAAAATCAGACAAAAAATGGGCCATAGGCCTTGGTTTTGGGCCAGGACTTTGTTTTGAAGGCATACAGCTGGAGACTATGTGAAAACAAGATCAGAACAAAAAGAGCTCATGGATTTAGGCCCCGATTACTACACAAAGGCCGAATACGAAGAGTGCCTAAAAAAACTTTTTCTTGTAGGCAAATATACAGGCCTGCACCGCGACACCTACAAACTAGTAAAAAGCCTAAAGCCAAAGACACTACTAGACGTGGGCTGCGGCGATGGAGCCTTGCTTGCAGCCATTGCAAAAAAGCTGCCCGAATGCAAGTCCTTAGGCATTGATATTTCTGATGAAGCTATACAGCACGCCACACGCTACAGACAAGCCAACCTCAATTTTAGCTGCACACAAATACTGCAGCCAGCTGATATTATCATGGCAAATCTAGTGTGTCACCATATGACTAACTCAGAGCTCGAAGAGTTTTTACATCAAGCCTACCAAAAGGCAGGCCGCCTTGTTCTGATAAATGACTTACAGCGCCACAAGGTTGCAAAAGCCCTTTTTGGCTTGCTTTCTGGCCCCCTATTTTCTAACAGGCTTATTTCTCTGGATGGGATCACTTCCATTGAGCGAGGGTTTCATAAGCATGAGCTCAAAGGCCTTCTTAACAACGTAGCGCCAAACTCGTGGGAAATTAGATGGCGATTTCCCTTTCGCTGGCAGGTACTTATATGGAAGAAGTAGTCATTGTTGGCGCAGGAATAGCAGGACTTTCTTGCATGAATGCACTACTTGACCTAGGCATGCAGCCGCTACTTATAGAGGCCGGCACGATAGGTGCTGAAAAAGTGTGTGGCGAGTTTTTAGCACCTCAAGCAATCAACGCTCTTGAATCATGGAACATAGGCCCCATCCAAAAAATCCAGACAACTACCCTTTTCTCAGATAAAACAACCTTACAGCTAAACATAACAGCGGGCGCCATAAGCCGAAAAGAAGCTGAGCTGCAACTTGCCAAAAGGGCGCAAGCCTTAGGCGGACGCATATACGAAAAGACAAAAGCATGTGACATCAACCCTGGCAAGCTCACACTTTGCAAGGGTGAGTCTATTACAACAAAACAGCTTGTTATTGCCACAGGAAGAGTTGGCGCCAAGCCCAAACAGTTCACCTACACAGGCCTCAAAGCGCACTTTTTACACGACAGCTATACTCCGCAACTTGAAATGCACCTTTTTAAGGGCGGATACTTTGGCATTGTGCCCATATCAGCCACAACAAGCAACATCACATGCCTTGTCAGACAGCATGCAAGCAGCCTTGCTCTATGTACTATGAATAAAGAACTCCCCTGGATTACAGCACCTGTTGGCGCCTTTGGCCTAAAAAGTGTGCCCAACTGGCCAAACACCTACTGGATTGGCGATGCAATAGCCTCACTACCGCCTGCTATAGGCGGAGGCTTTGCCCACAGCATCCACTCAGCAACACTTGCCGCCAAACACCTCCTAAACAACGATTGGGCAAAACATAGAGCCGAGCTTGAAAGTATCCTTACCCCCCAGATGAAGTGGGCCAAGTTTTTGCATCATATAATGCTTTGGCCAACTGCATCAAAGCTTGCCTTAAGCACTCTACAAAGATACCCAAGCATAACAAAAAATCTACTGGGTCGTATTGGGCTATAAAAAAATCCAAACAGTAGCGAAACAACAATTCTACATCAGTAAAGTCTTTTGCATCATAAGAGCTTTTTGGTTACTATCCGGATATGATCAACGAACGCTCCATACAGACATGCGACAACAGTAATTTTGGTGTATTTAAAAAGCCTCTTTACGACTCTTACTGCTTCAGTAGAATTCCGCAAACCATCCGAGGTCTCTTAACGGGCAACCTAATAGATCAAGTGGATGGACTTCCTAACGATACGATACAACAGGCTGATTGTGATTTTGTTTTAGTGATACTCATAGATTCCTTTGGTTGGCAATACTTCGAAAAATTTAGCCACAAGTACCCTTTTCTTAAGCGCTTTATTGACGAAGGGGTTGTCTCTAAAATCACCTCACAGTTTCCTTCCACCACTACTAACCATGTAACATGCATGCACACGGGCTTAAGCGTTGCTCAAAGCGGAATTTATGATTGGTTTTACTACGAACCTCTTGTAGACAGCTGCATCTGCCCTTTGCATTTTTCTTACGCCAACGATAAAGAATTTAATACACTTGCTAAAGATGGCCTTACAGCAGCAGACCTTTTTCCTTTTCGCACTATCTATCAAGATTTTGATGAACTAGGGATACGCTCTGTGGCCTTCCAAAATAAAAATACCTCAAAATCACCCTACTCTCAAGAGATGTACAAGGGGGCGGAAATTGTTGGGTATAACAACCTCTCTGAAGGGCTCGCAAAATTACTGCATAAGCTCAATGGCCAAAAGCAAAAATCCTATTACTTTTTTTATTTTGGAGATATCGACAGCGCCGGCCATGAGTTTGGCCCCAACTCCCCAGAAGTTGCAAAACAAATTGATAAATGCTTTAGCCGACTTGAAAAATTTTGGCAGGATCTTACTGCAAAAAACCGAAATGGCTGCTTTATCCTAACGGCCGATCATGGCATGGCGCAAATCAATCCAGCAACAACCTACTATATAAACAAGCTACTACCAGGCTTTGAGCGCTTCATACAGCGCAATAAAAAAGGTGAGCTACTTATTCCAGCAGGCTCTCGTCGCGATATGTTTTTACACATTAAAAATGAACACCTGCAAGAGGCCTTTGATGCTCTTACTATAGCCCTAAAAGGGCTTGGCCAAGTGCATAAAACAAGTGACCTCATTGAAGAAGGCTTGTTTGGTCCAATATCAAATCGTTTTTTAGAACGGGTAGGCAACCTTGTATTGCTGCCCTTTGGAGAAAACTCTATCTGGTGGCACGACCCTAACCGCGAAGAAAGCCTAAACCTTGGCTATCACGGGGGACTTACAGAAGCTGAAGTGGAAACAATATTTTTGTTTCAATTGCTTCAAAACAAATAGGTCCTTCATAATAAGCACCCTATGAATACAAATACACCACTTGCTGAGCGTCTGAGACCTAGTAGCTTTAATGACTACGTAGGACAGACACATCTTGTTGGGGAAAATGGCAACCTACAAAAACTCATACGCCGAGGACGCCCTGTATCCATAGTATTTTGGGGCCCTCCAGGCTGCGGCAAAACAACGCTTGCCAAACTCTACCTTAAAAGCTTTACGCTGCCTGTTGAAACCATCCATGCTACAACATCAGCAACAAGTGACTTTCGCCGCATAATAGACAACGCACAGCAGGCCCCTCTTTTTTGCCGACCTATGATGGTATGGATTGACGAAGTACATCGCCTCACAAGGCCACAACAAGACCTTCTTTTACAAAGCCTTGAAAATGGCTCGCTTGTACTTGTTGCTGCCACCACAGAAAATCCATCGTTTCAGCTTACCCCAGCGCTTTTATCGCGCGTGCAGGTAATGATTTTAAAGCCGTTGGAACAAAACAACCTCCACACACTATTTGAGCGCATTGAAACCACCTATGGCAAACTTCCTCTTACACAGGAGGCCAAAAATCAGCTTGTAGAGTGGGCAGGAGGCGACGCTCGCTCCTTTTTAAACTGGATAGAACAGCTACAGCGAGAACAGCCCGAACAAGATTTTACACCCGATGACCTTGCCTCGGTACTTCAAAAAAAACAGGTGGCCATAGACCCAACAGGTGAAGGACGCTACCAGCTTATCTCAGCTCTTCATAAAGCCGTGCGAGGCTCAGATTGTCAAGGAGCACTTTACTGGCTATCAAGACAGCTTGTAGCTGGTGAAGATGTCCGCTATATAGCAAGGCGCCTTATCCGCATGGCATCAGAAGATATCGGCCTAGCAGACCCCCAAGCTCTCCAAATAACCCTAAATGGCCTTGACGCGTACGAAAAACTTGGAAGCCCCGAGGGCGAACTTGCCATAGCGCAAGTTGTCATCTACCTTGCCCTTGCCCCCAAAAGCAACAGCGCCTACACAGCGTTTAACGAAGCAAAAAGCCATGCCGAGCAAACATCGCAGCATGCACCGCCCTCGCATATCATCAATGCCGCAACATCATGGATGAAAAAGGTAGGCTTTGGGGATGGCTATCAATACGACCACGACATGCCCCAAGGCTTTTCAGGCCAAAACTATTTCCCCGACAGAGTACCCCCACAAGAGTACTTTTGCCCCATAGAGCGCGGATTCGAACGAGAGCTTTCAAAACGCCTTGCCTACTTTAACAAGCTCCGAAAAGAAAAAAATTAATCCCTCTTTCTTTAAAAAGTACAGGCAGAGCAAACCCTCAGCCCGGTCGTAAACCATTTCATTGAATCGCCTTCAAATACTCCTTGTTTTTTTTCGTAGAACCTAACTATGGTAAAATTGAAAGATTACAAAAAACTCTCAAATAACCAAAAAAGGAGATCATTTGAATGAAAAAACTCTACGTAACTCTAGCCTTACTCCTGCTAGGAAGCTCCATTCAAGCAAGTTCTGTGCAGCCTTCGCCTTCTATCAACAAAGCTCGCTACGGAATCAAAAAAAGCATCATTGGCGGAACTATCAATGTAGAAGAGTATGGCCTAGTACCCTACTACTTCAAAGCCGAAGAACAAATGAAAGAAATGGGTAAAACACCTAGCGCTGCCTTTACAGAGGTATTAGAAGGCCTTAAAAACAATAGAGTAACCTTTCCTGTACAAGTCGTGCTCGCCTCACAGGGCGATCTTAAGATTCTAAGAACACTTGAAACACCGAATCAACTAAACGAATTTATGAAAGGAAGAAAAAATGAAGCGAAATAACTTACTCCTTTTGTTGCTTTTGTGCACTGGAACACTCTTTGCAGACCCTTCATGCGCACCTACATGCCTTGTTCCCAACCAAGCTGTTACAGTATCTGGCTGCTACTGCTTATGTGAAAATTTCACAACACCAATTAGCATTGAGGCCAATGACGTCACCATAGATCTTAACTGCCACAGCGTACAAGCAGGCGACGCCATAACGGCCGCAATTGAAGCTGATGGATACAGCAATATCACTATAAAAAATGGCTCTGTAAGCAACACCTCAGGGGTTGCTGTTATGATGACCAGCTGCTCTGATGTACGCCTTGAAGAGCTTAACATCAACTCATCTGTTGTTGGCTCTGTCTTTGAAGAAGTTACTGGATTTACGATTGAGCGATCAGAGTATACCTTAAATACCCGCGCTCTACTCATTACCGCACGATTTGATGGCAATGATGTCTTTCCAAGTACAAATGGTACCATAACACATTGTCATATCTATGATAATACATCAGTAGGAACTGAAGAGACAACGGGGGGCTCTATCGTAGATATTAGTCAATCTGGCTGCATAGATTTTGACAACGTCACCATCTGTGGAAACACAAATAATACCACTGAGCTGACTTTTGACAACCTAAGCTATGCGGCGGCAATCGTCAACGTTTTTATGAGCAGTTCTGTTAACTTTTCTGAGTGCAGTATAAGCGACAATACATCAACTGTAAGAGGACTTGACGATCCTGAATATCCCGGAAATCCACTCTATGCAAAATCAGCACTCATTCCATTCAATTCATCATTTTCTATGGATTGTTCATTTACCCACGGATATATCAATCAGAATCACGTTGATGATGGAGTTATTTTCATACTACAAAATTTCACCTCTCCTAACTTTAGGTGCACTCATAGCCAACTCAATCAAAATCAAGTAACCATGGCAACAAATCCTCGCCCACCTGGTGATTCTTTTATTATAGCGACATTGGGTATTGACCACTTCTTTGGTAATAATTTAATCGTGGATACCTGCCAAATAAATGACAATGGGGTCTTTGGTAATGATCCAAACTTGCTATATGGTGCTTTTTGCTACGGAATAAGAACCCTTTCAGATGGATCAAAAACCCTCAATACACAAACTAATAACCTATACAGTGCATTTGAAACCATAGGTCAAATTATCGTGGGCAATGATGGCCTAATAAAGGGATGCCAAGCAAATAACCTCACAAGTGACAGCGTAACTTTTGGAGTTCGTTTGGCTGGTTTTAACAACCTCATTATTGATTGTCAGGCAAGTGATAACTTTGCACTAGGCACTCCGGTTCCAGAATTTGGAAATCCAGGCGGCGCCTTTGGCTTTGCCTCTTTAGGAGTTGCTGGAAACACCTACGAAAACTGTGAGGCACACAATAACATAAGTGAATTCTCAATAGGCCTGGGCTTTATTACAGCCGGAGGTGATGACACCCGCTTTATCAACTGTTCAGCTTATGGCACAAGAGGTACCGATAGTTTTATATTAAGTGATTTTGGCATTACCATTCAAACAGGAGGTATTGTCTTGCTTCAAGCAAATAGAGGCCTTGTAAGCGGTGCCAATATCTACAATACCACAGGTACAGCTGATGGTAAAAATCTTCCCTTCGGAGTAGCAGGCATCAGCATTATTTTCTGTAATGACGTCTCTGTTATTGACAGCACAGTATTTGATACAAAAGTAGTTCGAGACCCTGGTGAAGATACAATTTTTGCTGCTGGAATATCTGTAGAAGATTCTAATCGTGTAAGCATTGAAAACTGTATAACAAACGGCTCAACAGCTACAGGCAATAAAGCCTATGGCATAGTGCTTAAGGGAGAAACTACAGATTCATCCGTCAATGACTCTAAATCCGTTGGCAACCAATATGCAGGATTTGCGGACTTGACAAAATGCAAAAACTTCTTTTACGGCAACTATGCCGAGAAGAACCACAAAAACTATACTGGTGGCCGTGGCCCTATTGCAACTTTTAATAAGCACAATGGCAAATACAACCGCATACCAAATAGGTGGTCTAATGTTAGCGTAGTGACAAAATGTCCTGACCATAAAAAACATTGTTCACAATAGCATCGGACAAATCAAACCACTAACAAAAGAGGCCCTAAAACGGGCCTCTTTTTTATTTAAGAAATTCGCTTTAGGCTTTTAGAGTAGATCTGAAGTACGATGAGCGGAATAAAAATCAAACAGGCAAGCAGCGCGTTCTGCCCGCCTTGCAACAAAAGATGCACCATAACAAGCCCCTCTACACTATAGGTCCAGTGATGCAGCCTCTTCCAGCGCTTGCCTCCGATTACGCGAACAGAATAGTCGTTACTCGTAACAGCGAGAAGAAATAAAAGACAAAGAGCGACAAAGCCCGTCATGGGGACAAGATCCAAAAGATAGGATGGCCAAAAACTGCCCCTTTTACAGATAACCTTCATGATAACAGCTACATAGTGCAAAAGAGCATAGCCAAAAACAGCAACGCCTATTTGGCGACGAAACCTGTTAAAAAAATTAAGTAAAGTGACAGTTGGCAGCACCCGTCGCAACGGGTTAAGCACAAGTACAAAAACAAGCAACCCACAGGCTATAAACCCTGTTTGCAGCAAAATAAGCTTCCAGTTTTGCAAATTATAGAGGCCGCAAAAATAGATCGAGGCCATATATACAAGAGCAGGTAGAGCAAGCAGCAGTGCTGTCACACGTTTTTGAAAAAGGCGACTTTTTGTCATAGCAAACATCTATAAAAAATTTTCCGCATAAACACAAGTAGTAATCCACCACCCATTCTTTAGTAGACATAAGCTAAAAAAATCTGCATAAGCGAATATGCCGTTATATATACACCTTTTTGAAGCAAGGATGAGTAAATGACCTATACATGCCCGATGCATCCACAAATTCGAACAGAATCTCCCGGCCCCTGCCCCATTTGCGGAATGGCACTTGAGCCTACGGTTCCAGATGATAGCGACAACGAAGAACTTCGCAATATGACCCAGCGCTTTTGGGGGGCGCTTGCCTTAACAATTCTTTCTCTTTTAGCACAAAATAACTATGGCCAAGCACTTTTTGCTACACCCGTTGTTTTATGGGCTGGCTTTCCCTTTTTTCAGCGCGGCATAAAATCTACCAATATGTTTACCTTAATATCTATTGGCATAGCAACAGCCTACCTCTACAGCCTCGTCGCAACGTTTGCCCCATCGATATTTCCAGCATCGATTAAAAGCCCTGATTTATACTTTGAATCAGCAAACTGGATCACAAGTCTTGTACTGCTAGGTCAAGTGCTCGAACTAAAAGCTCGAAGCAAAACAAGCGCCGCTTTAAAAAAGCTTATAGGGCTATCCCCAAAAACGGCCACCCGCATCCAGGACAACGGGCAAGAAGAAGAAATTGCCCTAGATAAAATTAAAAAAGGCGACAAACTACGCGTACGACCCGGAGAAAAAATCCCCGTAGATGGCAGCGTAGTAGAGGGCAATAGCTGGGTTGATGAATCTATGATTACCGGCGAGCCAACACCTGCAGAAAAAAGCTCAGGCGATCCGCTAACAGGTGCCACGCTCAACGGATCTGGAAGCCTTGTAATGATGGCAGAAAAAGTAGGCGATGAAACCATGCTTGCTCGCATCATCCACCTTGTATCAGAAGCTCAAAGCTCTAAAGCTCCCATCCAACAGCTTGCTGACAAAGTCGCGGGCGTTTTTGTGCCTGTAGTTATTGTCTTGGCAATCATTACTTTTTTTATCTGGGGTTTTTGGGGGCCTGAGCCTTCGTATGCACATGGACTTATCAACATGGTAGCCGTGTTGATTATTGCCTGCCCTTGCGCACTTGGCCTTGCCACGCCTATGTCTATAATGGTAGGTATTGGACGAGCAGCTACGCTAGGAATATTAATTAAAGATGCAGCAAGCCTTGAGGTTTTGGCAAAAGTTAACGCCCTCGTAGTTGACAAAACGGGCACGCTTACAGAAGGTAAAATCGAGATTAGCAGTATAACATCGCGTCAAGCCGGCAACGAAGATCAGCTTTTACAAAAAGCTGCTAGCGTTGAAGCATTAAGCGAGCATCCACTATCGCGCGCTGTTGTATCTAAAGCAAAAGAGAAAAACCTTCAGCTATCTCAAGTAGTAGATTTTACCTCTTTTGCCGGCAAAGGTGTTGTTGGCAAAGTCGACGGGAAACTTATTGCCATAGGTAACAAAAAACTTATGGACCAACAAAAAGTCACAATCGATGAAGAACCAGGCCAAAACTACATCTCTGAGGATGGAACACTTGTAGGTAGCTTTACAGTATCTGACAAAATAAAGAGCTCAACGCTAGAGGCCATTACTTCCCTACACAAAAAAGATATCAAAATTGTCATGTTGACAGGCGACAACAAAACCACAGCTGATGCTGTCGGCAAAGAAGTTGGCATTGACCAAGTACATGCAGAAGTTGCCCCAGAAGATAAAGACACCTATATCAAAAAGCTAAAAGAAGAAGGCCACATCGTCGCCATGGCAGGAGATGGAATCAACGACGCTCCCGCCCTTGCATCAGCTGATGTCGGTATCGCCATGGGAACAGGCTCTGATATTGCTATAGATACAGCTTCAGTCACTTTAGTAAAGGGAGATTTACGAGCCATAGCAACAGCCATTGCCTTAAGCCAAGCAACTGTTACCAACATCCGCCAAAACCTTTTTTTTGCCTTTATCTACAACACTCTTGGCATTCCAATAGCCGCAGGCATCCTCTACCCCTATTTTGGCATACTATTAAGCCCAATCATAGCAAGCGGGGCTATGGCACTCAGCTCACTTTGTGTGATAAGTAATGCCCTTCGCCTCCGCTCTAGTAAGCTATAGCCTTGTGGCCTCAGTCTCCATGATGTGCCTGGATGGCCGCATCAATCTTGCGCTTTACCTCTTTGAGGTTAAATGACGCTGGATCCTGCATTGGAGGATACTCTATAGCTGTAGCGCCAAGTTGCCCCACAATATCTTGCACCATTACAAAGCGCCAGAACTCTCTAGCAAAAAAGCCACTCATGTAATCCCCTGAGCCTTGCCCTAAATTTAGAATAGAGGTTCGCTCAAATGGATCTTGGCGAAGGTTATAAATGAGCGGCATATCAAGCGTCACCTTTGGTCCTGGCCAGCCATCAGGCTGATCATAAAACTGATACTTGAAGTTATTGACGCGTACTGCGCCAAGTTCTGCTCCGCCAAAATAAAAAATTTCTTTACGATTAGACGGCTCTTTTCCCATCAACAGGTCAAGCTGGTTGTAGCCATCAAGATGGTTTTTGTATTCTCTATCACCAAGCTTTACACCCTTTAACAGTTGCTGGGTGATGTTTGGATTGCCAGCAGCTGCACATAATGTTGGGAACCAGTCGAGCCCTGAAAAAATCCCATTTTCTACAACACCAGGTTTGATTTTTCCAGGCCATCGTATAATACAAGGCACACGAAAGCCCCCTTCATAAATAGTACCCTTTTGCATACGAAAAGGTGTCATGCCACCATCTGGCCAGGTGACAACTTCAGCACCATTATCTGTTGTCAAAATAACAATGGTATTGTCTTTTTCACCCATGGCATCAAGCTTTTTCATAAGCGCACCGATGATATCATCTGTTTGCGCCATTCCAGCCTCTTCAATGCCGTAGTTTGTATCGTTGTTCATCATAGCCTTATACTTGGCAGAAAGAAATGTCCAGATGTGCATGCGGGTAGTGTTGTGCCATACAAAAAAAGGCTTACCAGAGCTTTTTGCTTTATCCATAAATTCACAGGTATCTTTAGTAAGTACATCATCAAAGGTTTCCATGTTGTACTTTACACCCTCTATTGGATGCGGAGGCAATGGTCCATCATCGACAATCTTTTGCTTACCTATTTTACCCCAGCGAGGCTGAACTGTTGGATCATCAACATCTGATGCCCAGCAGTGCAGTACATTTCTTGGGCCATATTTTGCGAGAAATGCGGGATCTTTTGGATAAGAGTGCCAGTAAGGATCAGACATCGCATCAAGGTGATAAAGATAGCCATGATATTCATCAAAGCCATGTACTGTTGGAAGGTATTTGTTAAGATCGCCTAAATGATTTTTTCCAAACTGTCCTGTTGAATAGCCTAAAGCCTTTAAAGCTGTAGCCAAGGTGCAGGCCTCTTTTGGAATACCAATATCAGCACCTGCCTGGCCAACTGTTGTAAGTCCTGTGCGAATTGGAAGCTCGCCTGTAATAAAATTAGCTCTTCCAGCTGTACAGCTTGCTTCTGCATAATAGTCAGTAAAGCGCATACCTTCGGCTGCTAGCTTATCCATATTAGGCGTTTTACCGGACATAATACCTTGGTGATATGCCCCAATATTAAACCAGCCCATATCATCAACCATAATCACTAAGATATTTGGCTGTTTAGCTGATTTTGTTTGCTCTGCTGCTGCGTATACAAAAGTGGTTGTAGAGAAAAAAACCCCAATTGCCGCAATAGTTACACGAAAAAGACTCATCCTGCACCCCTATTCAAAAAATTTTTGGATTATTTTTTTGAATACACTGGCGCAATCAGTTTGTCAATTTAATTATTAAAATCAAGACTTAGCTATGAGACTTGCACCAGATGATGCACATATCTGGTACAGGCGTGGGATTGTCTCTACATCCTGTCCTACGAATAGAGCAGCTAGCGGGGTGCGATCGCCTCGTCTACTCTACTTATTTTTTCGTTCTCTACAGTAGTCGTAAATTCAAATAATAAAAATTGACATCTGAAAAGTATTTAATTATAAATCGATTACATAAATTTTTTCGTGTGGATATGGAGGTGCTCATGCAAGCTCCGCAACCACAATACAATCATTTTTCACAATGGAGCAGTATTTATGCAGC
>JBGSSB010000118.1:0-35985 GCA_041737255.1 Chlamydiales bacterium
TTCGAAAGTTTGTACATGATCTTTATCTGTGAAATTGACATACTCTTTCATGAGTTACCCTCTGTTATTTGTTTTTTGACGAAAACCTTACTGAGGGTACACTCTTTTTATTTCAAACACAACTTCTGATCATATCTCCCATCAGAGCAGGCTACAAGTCTTATAGTTCCCTCTTCAGGAACACTAAGTGCTGTATATGGCAACATATTCACGCGAGGTGCGGCTAGCGAAGGGGCTTGCACAGTAAATATCGTACAAAATGGTACGGTTGCAACACAGGTAACAAACTCCTTCAATCTGTCATCAAATGGACACAACCCATTTAGCAATAACAACTTAAACCTTTCCGTGACAGCCGGCGATGTGCTTCAGGTACAAATTGTAACTCCTGCATGGACTCAACCACCCTATAACTCTACTTTTTCAGTTTCACTCTACATCGAGTAAACTGCTCTTGTCAAAGCCGGCAGGGCAATAACGCCCTGCCGGCAGCATAAAAAACTCTTGTTCTTCTACCCCTCTTCCATGTATAAGGCTCTTTTCGAAAAGGTAACATGACACATGGACGCAGAAATTTTACATCGGATACAGTTTGGGCTAAACCTTACCTTCCACTACATCTACCCCCCGCTTAGCATTGGCTTGTCTGTTGCCCTTATTATTTTTGAGTGGTTTTATCTACGGACTAAAGATCCCATCTGGGAAGGTATCACAAAGTTTTGGATTCGCGTATTTGCCCTCACCTTTGCCCTAGGGGTAGCTACAGGCGTTCCTTTGGTTTTTGGCTTTGGCACCAACTGGTCGAGATGGTCGGCATTTGTAGGTGATGTATTGGGTTCGGCACTTGCGGCTGAAGGCCTATTTGCCTTTACCATGGAAGCTGGAGCCTTAGGGATTTTACTGTTTGGCTGGAATCGCGTAAGTCGCAAAGTGCACTTTGGTGCGACCATAGCGGTCGCCTTTGGAGCCCATTTTAGCGGCGTCTGGATTACCAATGTAAACTCATGGATGCAAACTCCCGCTGGTTATGTTATCAAACAAAATGCCAAGGGTATTGAGTATGCAGCCGTTACTGATTGGTGGCAAATGGCCTTTAACCCATCAGCTCTTTCACACCTTTCACACGTTATTTTAGGCTGCTGGATGGCAGGTTCATTCTTAATAATCAGCATATCCAGCTACTATCTTTTAAAAAAGCGCTACACCGAATTTTCTATTCGCTCTATAAAGGTAGGCCTTTCTATTGCCCTTGTCAGCGTCTGCTTGCAGCTTGTATCAGCAGACCACTTGGCAACACTCATCTCAAAATATAATCCTGTAAAATTTGCCGCCTTTGAGGGGGTATTTAAAACTGAAGAATCCACCCCCCTTTATGCCTTTGGGTATGTAGACACTGAAAAACAAGAGGTAACAGGCCTCAAAATACCAGGTGGACTTAGCTTTTTAGTGCATAAAGACTTTAAAACTCCAGTTGCCGGACTTGATCAAGCACCAAAAGAAAATTGGCCATGGGTGCAGCTTGTGTTTCAGGTATATCATATTATGGTAGCTACATGGGGACTTATGTTTGTAGCCGTTGTGATGGGTCTGTGGCTATGGAAAAAAAATGCATGGAAGACTCACCCGCTGATATTAAAATACCTAATACTAGCCGTTACCTTCCCACAGATTGGCAACATGACTGGTTGGTACTCTACCTGCCTCGGAAGACAACCCTGGGCCGTCTATAAGCTTCTTAAAACAAAAGATGCCTACTCCCCTTCTGTTACCTTTAACGAAGCCCTCTTTACCCTCTGCTTGTATATCCTTATTTACGTAAGCCTGTTTGCCCTCTTTTGCTTTTTACTCGACCATAAAATAAAACATGGCCCAACAGATCTTCCAGAAGAGGCCCCATACAGAGACCCCTACAAAAAAGATTGAGGTAATAATGGAACTTAGCACAGCACAGCTTCTTTGGTATGGCGTATTTATTGCATGTATATTTGCCTATGCAGCCCTCGATGGCTTTGATTTGGGCGTAGGCTGCCTTCACCTCTTTACCAGAAACGATACAGACCGCCGCATATTTTTAAATGCCATTGGTCCGGTGTGGGACAGCAACTCACTTTGGGTGGTTATTACAAGTGGCGTATTACTATCAGGGTTTCCACCTGCGTTTGCTGAGCTTTTATCAGCACTCTACATTCCCATGATGCTACTCATTTTTTGCTTTACCTACCGAGCTGTTGCTATAGAGTTTCGTAGTAAAATAACAAGCCCCCGCTGGAGAAGCTTTTGGGATGTAGTTTTTGCCTTAGCTAGCTTTGGCATGTCTTTTGGTCTTGGGGTAATAGCAGCAAACCTCGTTCAGGGACTGCCTATCGATGAAAACGGCAACTTTATAAAAGATTTAAGTAAGCTATTTTCCCCTTACGCGATAGTTCTTGGCTTCTTTGCCATAGTGCTATTTATGCTCCATGGCTCGCTCTACCTTACCCTTAAAACACTCGGGCCCCTGCACGATAGGCTGCGCCGTTGGAACATGCGCATTTTTATTCTTTTTGTTATTTTTTGGGCGATAATGAATACCGTAACACCACTTTACGAAGCATATGTCACAGAGTATGTGCAAAAAAATCCTATCTTCTACCCTTTTGCCTTTTTAGGCCTTGCGGGCATAATTGCTCTTTACACAAGTCTAAAAAACTCCTATGATGGATGGGCTTTTTTAAGTTCGATTGTTATCATCCTTTCACTCGTTTTGCTCTATGCACTAGGTACCTATCCAAACATGGTGCGATCAAACATTAACGATGCCTATAGCCTTACAATATACAACTCATCATCAACACTCTTTACACTAAAGGTGTTAATCTACATGGCCTGCGCTGGTGTGCCGCTATTTCTTATGTATATCGCCTACGCCTACAAGGTATTTCGTGGCAAAGTCGAACTAGATACCATGAGCTACTGATGCTGCTTTTAGACTATAGGCTACCACGAACCTCTTACTATATACTCTTTTTAGATGCCCCATTTCGCTATAGCTGGCGACACCTTATCCAGTACTTTAACGCCCGCATCATCCGTAAACAAACGGGTGTAGAGTCCCTTACAAAAAAAGAACGTGCTATCCATTTTTGGCTGGCCTTTTTGGAGATGGTTCCATTTTTAGGGATGGCTGTAGCCATAATTGACAGGCAGCTTTTTTACAGAAATCTAAAACCACTTACCACCTATTCCGAAGTTGAAAAGAGCATAGCCTCCTATATGCTTGCAACATATGTACCTCTTTACTGCAAAATTTTTGGCAATGACGCACAAAAGCAAACATCCAAACAAGAGCGCTATATTCTCCCCCGCTACCTAGCCGAGATGAAACAGGTAGCACACGATACCGATACGCCCTTCAGTCAGGTGCTTCTTGCAAACACGATACTTGACCGCCTCACCCTTTTTGGCGGCAGCATCAAGGCAACACATGGCGAGGCAACAAAAGTTGCCACAAGCTACTTTCACTCCCATGGACGAGGTGATGATGTCTTTAACCCCGATAAATCATTTTGGAGATTTGACGAGCTACAAAAATCCTCACATCCACCAAAAAAGGCATTATCCAGAGTAAATATGCCACATACAATAGCCTCTTGTATTTATGATGGGAAAAACCAGTGCCTCTATTATAGTTTTGGATCAGACCATGCGGCAAATCGCCTCTATAAACGCTACAACCTAAAACCACTCCTTAAAACACCTCATGATATTACCCTCGCTCACAACATCGACTTTCCTATGGGCCTTTTTGCTCCCTTTACTCGAGTGTTTATTCATGAAAAAACAGCAGCGACAAATAGTTTTGTATCTGTTGGCTGGCTGGCAATTCTAGGAACCTATTTTGGCATCAACGAACATGGCCTATGCCTTGCAGCCTGCAGCGTTCCCGGCCAAACACAAGTTGGCACACCTAACCACCTACTCTTTCGTCAGATATTAGAAGAGGCTGCATCGGCTGATGAAGCCCAAAAAATAGCAAAAAAGGCCAACTCAGCCTCATCGATGAATCTCATCATAGCAGCTAAAGATGGCCTTGCTCGTGTGGAGCTTGGGCGCAAAAATACCAAGAGATAATTAAAAAGCAAGTCCAGTTCATCTGACCCAGCTTTCGCTAGTCGCCAAGCAGGTAACTAGGCTATAATCCGCCAAATTAAAATCGACAACAGCCGCATGAAATGTGCCATTTTTGCTATTACCTGACAGCTGCAACAAGGAGTATTGCAATGCCAAAAACAGCCCTCACACTACATTATGCGCTACGACCTCAACATCAATTAGCAAAATTCACAACCCTATTTTTACAACTAAAAGTTAAGCGAATCAAAAATTTATCTTTTTTAAAATCTCGATAATGTGATAACACAATTGCACAGCCAAATGGCTGCGTTCATAAAAAACACTAAACGGAGATTTTCTCATGTCAACACGTATTCTTGCTTGTGTACTAGGTGCACTTTTTGCATTTACAGCTGTACAAACTGATGCAGTAGCTGCAAAAGCTAAAGTAAAAAAAGAACGCAAACACCATTCAAGCAGCTCATCAAGCAGCTCATCAAGCGAAGGCTCATGCTGTGGTTGTGGTTGCTAGTTTTTTTGCAATCTAATGCAAAAAACCCTTACAAGCTTGCTTGTAAGGGTTTTTTTATGACTTACAGCGCCGCAATAGCCGCTGCAAGGCGCGCTACAGGCACGCGAAAAGGTGAACAAGAAACATAATCAAGACCTAATGTATGACAAAAGGCGACTGAGTGAGGCTCGCCGCCATGCTCACCACATATACCACACTTAATATTGGGCCGAGTTTTACGTCCCCTTTCAAGCGCTATTTTCATAAGCTGGCCAACACCTTCGGTATCTAACACCTGAAAAGGATCGTCAGCTAAAATATGAATAGCTTCATAGCCGCCAAAAGGATTTGCAATGCCTTTTACATACATAGGGACAAACTTTGCGCTATCATCACGGCTAATTCCAAACGTTGTTTGAGTAAGGTCATTTGTTCCAAAGCTAAAAAACTCTGCATGCTTGGCGATGACATCGGCCATAAGTGCCGCTCGTGGTAGCTCTATCATAGTACCTACCGTATAGGGCACTTGGCAGTTGTTCTCTGAAAATACAGCCTCTGCGGTTTTATCTATGATCGCTTTTTGGTGGACAAGCTCGCCCTCAATACCAACTAAAGGCACCATAATTTCTGGGTGAACAACTACCCCTTCTTTTCTTACTTCAATAGCCGCTTCTAAAATAGCACGTGTTTGCATCTCACTTATTTCTGGAATGCTAATGCCAAGTCGGCAGCCTCTATGACCCAGCATAGGGTTTTGCTCTTGCAGGTTTGCTCGTATCTTTGCAAGCTCTGTGAGTGACAGATGAAGCGTGTTAGCTAACATCTCAAGCTCTTCATCGCTATGGGGCATAAACTCGTGCAAAGGTGGATCCAGCAATCGAATAGTTACAGGCATACCATCCATCACTCTAAAGATACCTATAAAATCGCTCTTCTGATGGCCTAAAAGGCGCTCTATGGCAACTTTTCGATCTTCTGACCGTGTACTAAAAAACATACAGCGAACATCGTTAAGCCGATGAGGGTTCATAAACATATGCTCTGTACGACAAAGGCCCACGCCTTGCGCCCCAAAGCTTCTTGCCACAGTGCTATCAGTAGGGTTGTCGGCATTAGCACGAACTTCAAGTACTCTATATTTATCAGCAATATTCATAAGGCGCTCATAGTGCCTATAGATAAGGCTATCTTCTGGCTCTTTTGTTTTGTCGATAGCCACCTGAATAACCTCAGATGGACTTGTAGGAAGCGATGAAAAAAACACCTCGCCCGTCATCCCATCAATTGAAATAGGATCGCCCTCATGGATAACCTTATCACCTGAGGTAAGTGTTTTGGCTGTTTCGTTTATATATAACTCACCACATCCAACAACGCAGGGTTTACCCATACCCCTCGCAACCACTGCCGCGTGGCTTGTGCTGCCGCCTCTGGTTGTCAAAATACCCTCAGATGCCACCATGCCTGGAAAGTCGCTCGGGTTTGACTCTTCACGTACAAGAATGCACTTAATGCCACTTTTACTATATTCAACAGCCTTGTCAGAACTAAATGCCGCTTTACCTGAAGCTGCCCCAGGACCTGCGTTAAGCCCCTTTGCAACATATGACTCTTTTGCATGCTTTTTAGCTTTTGTATCAAATACTGGCGCCAAAAGCTGTATAAGCTGGTTTGGGTCAACCTGCTTGAGCGCTGCCTTTTCGTCGATAAGTCCCTCATCGAGCATCTCTACAGCAACCCGTACCGCAGCAAAGCCCGTTCTTTTGGCGGATCTTGTCTGCAGCATATACAACTTGTTATCGTCGATCGTAAATTCGATATCCTGCATATCTTTGTAGTGCTTCTCTAGCCTTTTTACAATAACAAGTAGCTGAGCATAAGCCTCTGGCATAAGCTCTTCAAGGCTTGTGAGTGTAGATTTTGTCTTTTCTTTTTGGTAGAGATTTATTGGATGAGGTGTTCTGATACCAGCTACAACCTCTTCGCCTTGCGCATTTATTAAAAATTCTCCGTAAAAATGATTTTCTCCAGAGGCCGGATCTCGCGTAAAGGCCACACCTGTAGCTGAGTTATTGTTTCTGTTGCCAAACACCATTGTCTGCACAATCACAGCTGTTCCCCAGTCGTCGGGAATATGGTTTAGCTCGCGGTATAATACAGCGCGCTCGCTGTCCCAGCTGTTAAATACCGCTTTAATGGCCATATGAAGCTGTTCATAGGCATTTTGAGGAAAAGGGCAGTTTGCTTGTTGCTCAAAAAGCGTTTTAAAAATCTTACACGACTCTTTCAGTGCTTTTACACTTACGTCAGAATCTTCGGTAACACCCTCTTGAATCTTAAGTACATCAAAGGCTTTTTCAAATATCTTTCTGCTTACACCATAGACAATGTCCGAAAACATCATAATAAAACGGCGATAGTTATCGTAGGCAAGCCTTTCGTTATCACACGCTTTGGCAAAGCCCTCAACAGACACATCATTTAACCCTAGGTCAAGCACTGTGTCCATCATTCCCGGCATAGAAACTCTTGCTCCTGAGCGTACCGAAACCAAAAGCGGGTTACTTGAGCTACCAAACTGCTTTTTGTTAAGTTTTTCTAGTACCTGAATGCTTGCTTTTATCTGATCTTCTAGCCCTCTTGGGAAGATCCGGCCATGATGACGGTAGTCATTACACGCCTCAGTAGTAATAATACACCCAGATGGCACCGGCATTCCAATAGAGGCCATCTCAGCACAGCCCTTACCTTTGCCACCTAGTAAATCAGAATTTAGTGGGGGTTTAGGAAGCTCAGGAGCAAAAGGATAGACAAATGTTTGTTTAGTAGTTGTGGAAGTTGTGGCCATACAAATTTACCTCTAAAGTAATAAATACACACTACTTTGCATACTACTCAAAAATTAATTAAAGGAAAGTGTTTATTTGCGTCAGAATAGCAGGGAAATTTTAAAATCTTGCATATTTAAAGCGACATTGTTTTAGAGCCAATTAGGGCGACTGGTTATAATTGATTTAATACAGGATACGATAGGGGTCTGGAGGGGGTGGTCTAACATCCCTACCCCTATCGTATCCTGTTCGCTTCTATTGTAAATACCCCTGGAACATTTCTTGTAACCCTGTCATAAAAACACTTTGCAGGCTGTTTTTAATTTTCACCATTTTTATAGTCAAGGCCTTGTCTAATTTATTTTTTAACCCAGGATGATGTGCCCTACGAACAAGCACTCACGATCTTGCCCACCTGTTGGCTAAAGTCCAAGTGAGAAACCGCCTGGCGGATGGCAGTAGCTGACAACTGGGTTTTTGGATGGTTCATAGCCTCTTGCAGATGAGACGCTAGATCTGTTGGATCTTCTAAGCTTGTAAAGACTGAGCCAAGCTCAGGAGTAGTTAGAACCTCAGAGCCCCCATTAGAGGATGAAGAAACAACCCTAAGCCCCATAGCCAACGCTTCTACTGTAACATTTGCAAAGGGGTCATAAAGTGATGGTATAACAAGCGCATCTGCCACACTGTAGTAGGCCTTCATCTCAGAAACTCCCCCAATAAACCGCACATGCTGCTCGAGCCCTAATGTTTCAGCCAATGCAACAAATGACGAGGGGTCTCTCTCTTTACCTACAACACAAAGCTGAAACTGTTTTTTAGGTAATAGTGCAAGGGCTTGCAGCAAAAGATGAAGCCCCTTTCGGCCATATTCATTACCGACAAATAGAAATTGATAGAGACTTGGATTCAATCCTAATGTTTTTATAACCTTTGGACGTATCAACAACCCTTCGTCAAAGGATTTTTGAAGCTCCTTCCACTCAACCCCATTATGTACTACTGTAATCTTTTGTGAATCAACCTTGGGGTAAAAGGAAAGAATCTCCTTTTGGACCATATGCGAATTCACAAAAAGCCGCTTTAAAACAGGACTTTCAAAGGTAGCCTTTTCCATACTAAGAATTAGGCGATGCAAGGGATTAAAAAAAAAGCTTGCGCACTTTAACCATGATTCACTCTTTTTGCGCAGCTCAAGATATGCAGCATGACAGCCATTGCCGGCTCGATAGTAGTGTTGTGAGCAAAAATTACGCTCCATGCCAAAAACGATATCTGGCGCCGCTCGATCAACATACCTCTTACATTGTGCATCAAAAGATAGCAGCTGAAGCAAAGAAAATGCTGTTTTATTGCCAACAGATACAACATCAAACGGTACCGTGCCTAAAACACCAGCTTCATAATCGGTGGTAAGTATAGTGACATGATGGCCAGCGGCCGCAAAACCGTGAGCAAGGCGAAGGGTGTATTTTTCTAAGCCACCCCGTTTAAGGATGTCGCTTTTTAAAAAAACTATTTTCAATTTTATTCAAAGCCTTTAACAACAACACCTGATGAGGTAAGAAACGCCTGAACGGCAAAAAGTTTCCCACTTTCTGAGAGCATCTGAAAGTGCTGCATATACTCTCTAAATCGCATACGTAAAGCCTGTTCTCGCTGCGCTTGCTGTGAACCAATCAGCTCCTTTGTGCTAGCAAGTAAAAGGGTTACATACTCCTCTTCAAGAGCCTGCGGTGCAACAAATTCAACAGATGTCTGTAAGGGCTCTTTAGGATCATTTTTTGATGCTAAAATAACTACTTCAATATTATCCCTCACTATATCCAAAAAGAAGCGACTTACATCATCTACAAAAAGAGGCTCCGTTATGTAATATATCTGCTCTTTTTCTTGAATACCTGCACTAGGCAAAAGTGGATAATTACCAGGATTAATGCTTTCAGCTGTTGCTAAAGGGTAAAAAACACGAATAGGAACTTCAACAGTAAGCGCCAAAAGATCTTTTCTCAAAAAGTCTATATGTAAATTCTTGGCTTCTGGGCCATTTATTTCTTGTTTAATGTCGTGTAAAAAAGGTATCTGAACCCTTTTCCATGCATCAGGCACACTAAAACTTACCTCGTCACCTTGTATGGACTGCGAAGAGGCTAAGCTGTTCAAATCCTCAAGTGATATGTCACTAAGATCAAACGTGAGCTCAAGCCCCTTGGCTTGCAAGGCTTTGACATCCTCTTCGGGCCCACTAACAACCTGAGTGAGCTTTTGTGGCCAAATATCTAAAAACTGATAGCCTTCCGGGGGCTCACCCTTAGGCTGCGTAATATAAATAGGAATTTTATCGGTAAGTAACCGGCTTAAACGCAGCACAAATTCGCTTTGCGAAAGGTGCGTGACACTGTTAATAAGATCAACATCGGGGTTTAGACTGACAAGATTTTTCTTTGCTACCTGCACAATCCATTCATCCGGCTTTAACGAAGCATCAATAACTACTTCAAAATCACCTGGCTCAATACTTTCAATAACATTCTTATTGCCAGTAAGGGTAAGGGCAAGCTTACGATCGAGTATACCATTTGGCATTAAGCCACGTATTGTTTTGTCAGCCGCAAGGTTAACAACGCGAATAGGCACATGTGTAAATGTGCGAGTAGCAGTAATTGAGTTATGCACCAAAAACCAAATGCATAAAGCAGAAAGTAGTGCTATTGCCTTTCTTTGCATATTGTCGACAAATACTTTTTTTAAGAATCTTTCCATGACCTCAACCATTCGTTTAGTGATAGTTTGGCCACAATTTCAGATTTTGGCGGGTTAAAGATACTACGCAAAATACCCTTAAAGCGATCCATTTTTACTCCGCGCGTCATAATGCCTTCTCTGGCAATACTTACCTTACCAGTCTCTTCAGAAACCACAATACTCAGTGTATCAGTAAGCTGAGTAATACCCAAAGCTGCCCTATGGCGGGTACCCATAGAACGAGAAATCTGAGAGCTATCATCCGCAAGCGGTAAAATTACGGCGGCAGCTAGAATAGTTGTTCCGCGAATAAGGACAGCACCATCATGTAAAGGCGAGGTTGCAGTAAAGATTGATTCCAATAGTTCAGATGAAAAATGGCTATTTAATAGAACAGCTCGAGCGGCAAATTCATCTAGCGAATCCTGATTTTCAAGCAAAATAAGCGCTCCAATGCGACGCTCTGAGAGCCTATAAACAGTGTTTGTAAGGCTATCTAAAAAGCGATCAAACTCACTTAGCTCCTCATATTTTCTACCTTTTACGCTGAGTTTTGACAAAGCAAGGCGCAATTCCGGCTGAAAAATGATAAGTACTGCAATGATAGCCACATTTACAAAGTTATGCATAAGGCTTTGTAAAACAGGAAAATGAAGCCAGCTTGCAAATAAAAAGAGACCTAAAAAAACAATCACGCCTAGGACAAGGTCCATTGCTCGCGTGTTCCAAAAAAAGGAAAGGAGGTAGTAAATTACGCAGGTGATGATAGATATCTCAACTGCTGGCACAAGATAGGGCACAAGCAACTGAAACATCTGCATAAATCCTCAAAATAAAAAAGCGCCTTATTCTAGCTGCTTTTTCCTTTAATTACTACAAAATAAGCGCCCCTGGAAATCCAACTATTTTTTCGTAACAAAGAAGAAGATGATCTACCCCCTGCATTGCCTTGTGAGGCTTTTGCTCTTTTGGCAAATTGCAACTAGTGGCAATACGATCTTTTGAGAGCCATATTTCATCAGGAAGATCAAGCTCAAGATCCCTGGTTTTTTGCACCTCAAGTGCCCAATACATAGAGGCAAGGTCTAGCCAGTGATATGGCCAGAGCATCTCTTCCTGGCTATAGCAATCCACGAGGTGAGAAAAAAAAGCCCTATCAAATGATGGGTTTTGGCAGATAAAAACAGCCTTACCTCGTGTAATCTGCAATTTGGTAAAAAGTGAGATAATCTCTTTTCCTACCTCTTTTTCATCTTTTCCTGCTTTTACCTGATCCCATAAAAAACCATTAACCTCTAATGCACCAGGGTCACTAGCTTCCCATGAAGCTTTTGGCTGTGAGACAATTGAATGATATGTGGCCTTAGAGATACCTGAGGACATGTCTACTACATTAATAGCTATCTCTAATAGCTTGTGGCGGTAGCTATCTAGTCCTGTGGTTTCTTGGTCGAGAAATATACCGAGCATTTACAAAATCTTAAAATAAGGTTTCCAAAATATTTTATTCGGATTATAGTAGATGCATACCTTATCGTAAAAGTTGATTTGTTAACATATGCAATTTTTCACAGCAGTTCAGCAAATGTTTATTCGGTTTCGCTACCCGGTATCTCTCCCTGAAGATGTCGCAATATCCCTGGGTGTGCAAATAGAAAATAACATAGGTTTTAAGACATTTCTTAACACTTGCCGCGACTGTGAACCTACTCGCCTTGCAAAGTTTATGCCTCGCATGGAAGCAGAGCGCGCCTTTCATGCAGCCATACGTAAAGAAAAATTTTCCTCAAGCAGCCTCTTCTCTTTCTACTTCAACGAAGGCTGGCTAGAGTTTGAGCTGCAGTTTGACTCAAACTCACTCCTTAGACGGGTTTATGTGCACCACAAGCTCATTTCAGAACCCGGAATCTACGAACTACAGCTTCAAATAGACCAAAACACTCTACACCACCTACAAAACGACACCGCAGACAGCCTTTTTATTGCCTAGCCGCTTTAGCAATCAAGTTAAGCGCTCCGCCTGCCCTAAACCACTCAATTTGATTTTTATTGTAGGAATGGGCTAATCCAATACGTTCTTTCACACCATCTGCGTGCATAATTTCTAGCTCCAAGGACAATTCCGGAGAAAATTTCTCTAAACCAACAACTGTTAGCCTATCATTTTCTCGTATCTTGTCATAGTCGCCCGAATTTGCAAAGGTAAGGGCCAGGATGCCCTGTTTTTTAAGGTTTGTCTCATGAATGCGAGCAAAGCTTTTTACGATAATCACCCGCGCTCCAAGAAACCGCGGCTCCATAGCTGCATGCTCTCTAGATGATCCCTCTCCATAATTTTCATCACCTACCGCAACCCAGCCAATCCCATTTTTCTTATACTCTCGAGCAACAGCCGAATAGCCATCCACTTTTTGTGTAACAACATTAATTCCGCGGCCCACTTCATCACGATAGGAGTTTACAGCACCAGAAAACATATTATCAGAGATATGATCAAGGTGTCCCCGAAATTTCAGCCACCTTCCTGCAGGTGATATATGATCGGTTGTGCACTTGCCAGAAATTTTCGCTAGTACAACAAGATCCTTAAAGTCTCCTTCCTTCCAAGGCAAAAATGGCTCTAAAAGCTGCAGGCGCTCACTTGTAGGGCTTACTATTACTTGGACATCTTTACCATCTTCTGCTGGAGCCACAAAGCCAGCAAGGCCCGATTCAAACCCATTTTCAGGAAGCTCATTTCCCGTTGGGGCTTCTAGGCGGATTTTTTCCCCTTTTTCATTTTCAAGTGTGTCAGTAAGTGGATTAAATGACATTTTTCCTGCTAAACTCATCGCAATTACAATTTCGGGGCTGGCGACAAAGGAGTGAGTACCTGGATTTGCGTCGTTACGGCCAGCAAAGTTACGATTATAGGAAGTAAGAATGGTGTTTTTTTCTCCAAAGGCCACATCACCTCTCTTCCACTGGCCAATACAGGGCCCGCATGCATTGGCAAGCACTAACCCGCCAATTTGCTCTAGCAGATCAAGCTGGCCATCGCGAGCGATGGTTGCACGCACCTGCTCTGATCCTGGAGTTACTGTAAGCGGACACTTTGCCTTTATTCCTGCCTTAATGGCCTGCTTTGCTATGCTTGCAGCACGCTCAATGTCTTCGTAGCT
Organism: Chlamydiales bacterium; assembly: GCA_041737255.1. GTDB lineage: Bacteria > Chlamydiota > Chlamydiia > Chlamydiales > FEN-1388 > SZAS-7. Next base: position 13,341 of record JBGSSB010000118.1, read on the forward strand.
TGAATTTGTACAAGAGCCAATAAGAGCTACCTTAATAGCATCGGGAAAATCATGCTCTTTTACAGCAGCACTAAGCTCACCTATCTTCCATGCCCGATCGGGTGAATAGGGTCCGTTAACATATGGAGGAAGCTCTGATAAGTTAATTTCAATAAGAGAATCATAATATTTTTCGGGGTTTTGGCTTACTTCTTCATCGGGCGTCAAAATATCAGTGGCTCCATCGGCAAGTAAGGCAACATCAGCCCTACCGGTTGCTCTTAGATAATCACTCATGCGGCTATCGTAAGGAAAAACAGAGGTTGTTGCCCCAACTTCGGCACCCATATTACAAATCGTCGCCTTGCCAGTACATGATATCGACTTGGCACCCTCTCCGAAATATTCAATGATGGCGCCTGTGCCACCTTTTACTGTTAAAATACCAGCAACGCGCAAGATCACATCTTTAGCTGCCGTCCAGCCTGACAGCTGGCCTGTAAGCTTTACACCAATAACTTTAGGAAGCTTTAGCTCCCAGCTCATTCCGGCCATAACATCGACAGCATCAGCACCGCCTACGCCTATAGCGAGCATGCCAAGCCCCCCGGCATTAGGTGTATGCGAGTCAGTGCCGATCATCAACCCACCAGGGAATGCATAATTTTCTAAAAGCACCTGGTGTATGATGCCAGCGCCTGGCTTCCAAAAGTCTATCCCAAACTTATTGGAGACACTTTTTAAAAACTGATACACCTCGCTACTTTCTTTTTCTGAGCGGGCAAGGTCCTTTTTTGCCCCAACTTCTGCCTGAATAAGGTGATCGCAGTGAACTGAAGTTGGAACTGCCGTCGTTTTTCGCTTTGCCAACATAAGCTGTAAAAGGGCCATCTGTGCTGTAGCATCTTGCATAGCTACACGGTCTGGCATAAAATCGACATAATCATGCCCGCGAACAGGGGCGGTTTTGGGCATACGAGCTAAGTGCGTAAAGAGTATTTTTTCTGTAAGAGTAAGTGGACGATTAAGCAAGGCACGCGCTGCCTCAAGCTCTTTTCGTTGCTTTGCATAAACACGCTGTATAAGATCAAGATCAAAAAGCATAATATCACCTCTTTTTGATCCTATACCCCACCAGGCCTAAAAAGACAAATTTAATTAGCACTCCTTAGCCAGTCAAGAATGTACGCATTAGGCTTGTTCAAACTAAAAAACAACTCAAGATACGCAAGATGCTAAAAAAACGAACAGGATATGCAAGATCGCTAACGCGGCAAGATATGCAGGATGATAAAGGAAAATTGGCCGGGGCTAGGCATTAAGGCTTAAAATAGCATAAAAGGGGCCACCTTTTACTTTAGGTTTCAGAAGGAAGAGATGGAAGTTTTGCTAAAAGTGAATCGCGCTCTGCTTTATTAAAGACTGGCCCCATCTTTCTCTGAAGTGAGTTATTTAATACCACATCGCTTGAAGAAAGATTGTTCACAGCTTCTGTAATCTTTTCTTGTGTGGCCGTTTTATCAGATGGATCAAGCTTATCTATAAGATGGGCAAAGGCTTCATACTGTTCTTGCGTATGGCAACCTTTTGCGATAATTCCAAATTGTTTTGCGCTTAATGTTTCAGCAGCTTTTTCTGCATAGCCGCTTTGTAGATCTCCTACTAGCAGAATAAATCCGGAATGCTCTACTGAAGATTCAAGCTGTGCATTACTTAATGAGGGCAAGAAATGCTCCATACGTATTTTACGATCATCTATTTCATTTTTTTGGTTAACTACCTGAGACTCAACCCTCCAGAACTTATCTAAGCCTTGAGCATCGAGTTTGGACATAAATTCACGAGTCGTTGCACCATCTTTCATGATTTTTGTTAAATCACTTCGTAGAGCATCTTTATTAACACTCTTACCAAGAGATTCTACGAGTGTATCGACAGTAACTTCATTTTGTACAGGTCCAGAAAGGGGCTTTCCATCAGATTGCGCCCGACCTCTTGCAACAAGTGCAGCTTGAAGAGCTGCAGCTTCATCTTTTGCCATTTGTGCTTCTTCAAGTTGTTTTTGCTTCCATTTCGGAATGGAAGGAGAGGATGGGGGAGATTCGCCATCGGCCCTTTTAGGCTGTGGTGAGGTAGGAGGACTTAGTTTTGCCTGCTTAGATGCTGCGTTAACCGTTCTGATCACTTCTTGTCTATCTGCAAGAGGAAGTTTTGCAGCTAATGCTGCAAGTGCGTTATCCAATCCTCCTCGAGTATGCTCTGCCATAGCCATCAATTTTCCTTTAAGGTTAGCATCATCAGGAAGTTTTCCTATTACGCTTGAAAGGTCATTATGAATCTGGACATCTTGTGCTAACACACCAAGATGTCCAGCAGTCAAACACCTAGCAAGTACTTCGGGATGCCCTCCTGTAGCAGAAATCATTGCCCTAAACTGGGGAATATCTTTAAGCGTTGCAATCTCCTCTTTACTTACTCCCGTAAGAAACTGTTCTAATGCTTTAGCTCTTACGCTCAATTGGGTAGCTGATTTCACTCCTGGGGGATTAAACTCCATGACTTTTTGTTTAAGCTCGTGAAATGATCTCTTCTGTTGTGGTTTCTGTGAATGGAGTTGGCCTGCTGACTTAACAGCACAAGCTGCCTTCCGATCACTTGCCGGCTTTCCTAATATGTCTTTTGCAATGCTATTTAGCATATTTAGAAATGCATCTTTTGGAAGTTGCTGTATTGATGCTGTCATGTCTTCTACTCTTCCCTGAACCTGCGAATAAAATTCTTTCTGCTGAGTAGAATCGAGCTTATGCTCTGTAGCAACGTTGGTCAATAATTCCTGGACTTGGGTAGAAATTTCACCAGCGCGCTCGCTTGTTTTAGGAAGTTCAACACTCCCCTCTGGAGCCGCCTGTATGAAATTTTTCACCTGAGACAGGTTAATCGGGATATTCATACTCTACCTCACAAAACAGTAGTAAAACACGTCCCTACCCCTCTATATTAGTATAATTTATATTTTAATTGAAAGGGGCAAAAAATGTCGCTTCATATCCTTCCACACACCGCACCAGCATCAACTTTATTATCAAACAGTCGCGTTCATAAAGTAAACAAGCGGCCAGACGAAGACAACAAAGGTGTAGGCAAGCGTTACAAAGAATCCAAGATAGCCTAAGAAGACAACGAGGCCATCTTCTTTGATAGATCCTAAGCTGATCAAAAAGATCGTAACAGCAGGACAGGTATTGGTTCCAGGAATTGGCAAGGGAAGCATAAGTACGAGCGATGAGATAACAATCAAAAAGCCATTAAATCGCTTCATAAAGGCATCTTTTACGATATAGCGGCCACGCTTTCTGATAAACCAACGACTCTTTTCAGAGTACTTGTGCCAAAAGTTTACAATCTTTTTGATGGTCTTTGCTTTATATGAGCGAGCTAAAAAGCGCTTTGGAAGCCATATGCGCCTTCCTGCAAATACACAAGCACCACATATTGCTGTAATTAGTCCAATAACAGAAGAGAGCCCAGGGATGCTCATAGGCTGCAAAAAGGGAATCATCAAGACCAATGTAAAGACATAGTCTTCATGAGCGCCAAAAAGGGTGGAAATTTCTTGATTGCTCACGCGCTTTTGCTTCTCAGCTAGAGCATAGAGCATTGTCATCTTCTCATCAAAGCTACTTTTTCGTTTTCCATTTGCCATACCCCTATCTATAACAACAGCAACCAATTATGCAAAGCTAAGATAAAATACCCCTTACTAAACTCAAAACTTTTATTGCAGTCATCATTTTTACTGTCAGGCATTACTATCGGTTTCCTTAAATCAATTCAGGTTGCGCAGGATGATTAAGAAAAATGGGGTCATGAGGTATTGGGATCGGGCGCGCCATTTCTGCCACCCATTTGCTATGTACTAGAAGCAAATGCCTCTAAATACCTGGTCATCTTTTGACGAAGCTCAGATGCTAGCTTTGGATCTTTTGTTTCCATCCACTCGATAAGTGGGTCTAGGTGAGAAAACTGCTTTTCAAGGTTTGTCTTGGTGAAGGCATTTTCATCACGATATAGCGTTCCGATATCTACATGGATTGCTCGATTGGACAAAAAGGCTACATTATCTCGAACTATGGTGCCTGAGTCGCTATCTACTACACCGGCTTTTGCATCACTTATAATAAGAGCGAAAAGCTGATCAAAGCGTCTATGTACTTTTCTGTAGTCGCGAGCCTCTAGCAGCTTTGAAAATGTAGGGAGCACAGCCACAGCGCGCTCTTGAACAACAAAAGGCACGTCATCTAGTTTTACCAAATGCTGCATCCCCAGTTTATCAATAAGCACTACACTCTTTTGCACATCCTCTTTTTGAGCAAGATGCGCAAATAAAACTCCTGTATTTTTTGCTAAGGTACCGGCTGCTAGGGCTACACTCGAAAAAATGCCCTCTATCTTTTCTTGTCTCTCTTGTAAGCGACGATTTCGCATGTCATCTAAAAAACCAGGAAGCGGAACTTGCTTAATAAATTCTGAAACATTGATTCTTTGGCACTTTATGAACTTAAGAACATACTTACCATCAGCACTTGCAAACACAAAAAACTGCCGCCCTTTACCTAAATATGTATAGGGCTGATCGATTATTTTACGAACTTGCTCAGCAGAGTATTTACAGAAAATAGTGTCATAACCTTTAGGCCACGAATGAAGATGTATAGATCGGTCACAAAAGCTATCCACAGCCTTTTTGTAGAACCACCATCCACCTGAAGCAAGAGAAACAACAAGTAATACTATCCAAATCGCACGTTTCACTAAAAGCCCTCAATCACCTTTTTTTGTTGTCTCTCAAAATGCGCCGCAAGTGGGGGGTAGCGAGAAACTAACCACTTATACAGTGGCTTTAGACGCTTTAAGTCTGAGGCGAACTTCTCTTTATTTTTTATGCTCTCTTTAAAAACAAACCTGCCAGTGTCGATATAGATAGCTCTATCTTGTATATACCCGATGTTGTTTTTATGAATAAGAGCTCCGTCAGTATCTAGAATACCTTTTTGAGCCGTCGTCTTTAAAAGGTCAAAAAGCTGATCAATACGCACCTTTGCCTCAGCAATCTTGCCAGCTTTCATAAGCCCCTTGATTGTAGGCTTTACACGCATTGCTTTATGTTGCAGCACAAACTCAGTATCATCAAGTGGTACGCGATACTCGTTGTGGTCAAGGTCTACTAAAAACCCCTCTTTGTACTGATCTTTTGTTTTATTGAGATGCACATAAATAAGACCGGTTTCTTCGGGGATGTAGTCGTAAGCAATTTTCAATGACTCAAAAAGTAGCCTTACTCGATTGCTTCGTTTTAGGCACTTTTTTGCCTTTATGTCTCTAACAAGTGAGCAATCAGGCAGCCAATCATAGAGAACAGGAGGATGCAGTCTTTGGTGACGCAAAAATTTAAGCACATACTTGCCATCACTACTCTCAAAAGCATACACCTGAAAGCCATGGCCAAGATAGGCATAAGGCTGAGCTAAAATTTCGTTTACTGTTTGTTGCTTTTCACTAGAGGTGGGTATATCCCACTCTGGACTATTTGGAAGCTTAGAGTAAACTCTATCTATGACAAATCCATCATTACGTCCTTTCCAAAATGAAACCCCCCTGCAGGCCCCATAGGACACAACCAACAAACAAATAAGCGCTGTCCAACGACTAAAAAAGAGCTTTCGCATTTATACCTTATCTCCCAACAAATCCTGAGGAATGATACATCAATCCCCGCTTTTCATAACAGATTTCTTAGGGTCTTTTTCGAGACTTGAGTTTGAAATTGAAATTTTCTGACACAAAAATTTGATTGTTTTAGTTATTACAACTATGATAAGATCTGCTTTTCAGTTAAAAAGGACTTATGTTTAGCCAACGTCATAAAGACAGTATTCGCATTCTGATTATTAGCAACCACCCCATTTTGAGGTGCGGACCTATCTGATTGGCTTTTGCTAAATAGTAAGGTTAGGGTTTAAGACCGCACACTCAAAAGAGTTGCGGTCTTTTTTTATTTAACATGGAAGCAGTAAAAATGTTCAGTTCACATCGCCAGTTCATTCGAATTATTATTATCAATATTAAATTGAGGTGTGAACCTATGCCATAGGCTTTTTGCCCATAGTTAAGGTTACAAAAAACCGCACCTCTAAAAAAGGTGCGGTTTTTTTTTGGTTTCAAATTTTAAAAAAAGAGATTTATATGAAAAAAGAATTATTAGTTACTCTGAGCACAGGGTTTGCCCTGTTCTCCATGTTTTTTGGATCAGGAAATTTAGTGTTTCCCATACGAGTTGGCCTAGAAAGTGAGGGCCACTATGTTGTTGCATCACTTGGCGTACTCTGCACATGCGTACTTTTTCCACTACTTGGCATGCTAGGCATGCCCCCAATACCGTTCACTTAAGCTCTCAATGATTGAAACGATAGAACGATAATAACGATGAAAATTGAAAAAGACCTGTTCCTTCTTGGGAACCGATGCCTGTTTTATTTTTATATTTATATCGTTTTGATCGTTTCATCGTTCGAATTGTTAATTTTTTAGTTTAAGTGAACGGTATTGGGCATGACCCTGCACAAAGGCGATATACAAGCATTCTTTGGCTGCTTTGGTAAAAAGGGGGTCTTTTTATTTTCACTACTGGCTCTATCCTTGATGGGGCCATTTGGAGTGCTAGCTCCCTGCTTAACTGTTATACATGGGGCTCTTGTTCTTATACTCCCTACGCTGCAGCTATCTCATGCAGGGTAATACACATATTTTTGGACTCTCTTTTGCATCCTGCTTATCATGCCCGCGATAGCGGATCCTGCGCATCTTGTTATTTTCTTCTGTTGCAAATACCATTGAAACATGCCTTGAAAATGCAAGTTTCCTTAATTTGACACCCTGGTGGCCGGTACAAATTATTAATTACTTTTCTAGCTGAGCACGTAGGGCTTTTTCTAGATTTGTATGTGTAAACTCAAACCCTGAAGCCAAAAGTTTTTTTGGTTTCACCCTTGTGCTTGCTAACAACAGCGCATCTGCCATCTCTCCCAGCATAAGCCTCAAAAGCCATGCTGGCGCGCGAAACCACGCCGGCCTATGTAAAACATTCGCCAACGTTTTTGTAAATTCTTCATTCAAAACAGGCATTGGAGAAACAGCGTTAATAGCGCCGGCAGCAGATTCAGTCACCAAGCACCACTGCATTATTGAAAGTAGATCTTGTATGCTTATCCAGCTCATCCACTGGCTGCCCGAGCCAAGCTTTGCTCCTAAACCAAGCCGAAAGGCCGGAAGCATTTTGTAAAGTGCCCCACCTTTTGAGCTAAGCACTATACCAATACGCAAACAAACCACTCGAACACCAAACTCTTGAGCCCTGTTTGCCTCATACTCCCACTGGCTACCGACATCCGCCAAAAATCCTTTTCCTTTGAGGGAATCGTCTGTAAGCACCTCATCACCCCTGTCGCCATAAAATCCAGTAGCAGAGGCCGACAAGAAAATGCCAGGAGGTTTTTTGCAGGCTCGCATAGCCTCAACAAGGTATTTTGTAGTCTCTACACGGCTAGCGACTATTTTTTCTTTTACTCTGCTGTTCCAGCGCCCAGCGGCAATTGGTGCTCCAGCAAGGTTAATAACAGCATCGAACCCTACAAGACTTTGATTATTTGACGAACTTGGTCGTCTAAATGCTACAACCTCATGGCCTAAAGCTTGTAAATAAGGCATAAGCTCAGAGCCTATGGTACCAGATGACCCAGTAACTAGAATTTTCATAACTCCTCCTTACCATTTTTCATCTCCTGGTAGGCCTCAAGTGCTCTCATACGGCCAAAGTCAAGTTCGACAACCGGGGGCACATATCCTCTAACATGGGTAAGCCATGGTGTATGTATATTTTTTACATCGACATCTCGAAGTTCTGGCACCCAGTGTTTAATATAGTCTCCTTCAGCATCAAACTTTTTCCCCTGTAAAACAGGATTGAAGATGCGAAAATAGGGCGCTGCATCAGCACCTGAGCCGCCAACCCACTGCCAACCAAGCGTGTTATTAGCAAGGTCTGCATCGAAAAGCTTTTCCCAAAACCACGCCTCCCCCTGACGCCATGAAAGCAGCAGGTGCTTCACCAAAAAAGAACCAACAATCATACGGACGCGGTTATGCATCCAGCCCGTTGCTAAAAGCTCGCGCATTCCTGCATCAACAATTGGATAGCCAGTACGCCCCTTTTGCCAACACTCAAGCTGCTCAGGGTCTACCCTCCAAGGAAAGTTTGCAAACTCTTTTTTGAGCGGCTCTCTTGGGGTATGGGGAAAATAAAACAGAAGATGCGTAGCAAAATCACGCCAAATAAGTTGCCTATAAAATGGCTCAGAATCAGGACCTGAAAGGCTTTTAGCGATATGGCGAACAGAAATTTCTCCAAAGTGTAAAGGAGCAGAAAGCTTGGATGTCCCATCCAGCGACGGAAAGTCTCTCTCATAGCTATAAGCTTCTACCTTCCCCTTTAAAAAACAATCCAGAGCTTTAAGTGCCCCTTTTTCGCCGGGCTGCCAGATATCTAATGGAGGATTACGTCTAAGTAAAGCCAAGCCAGAAAGCAGCTCTGAATCAACTTTTCCTGTGTAGAGTCTAAGCTCTTTCGGCTCTTCTACGCAAGAAGCAGGCTCAAAACGTGCTAAACTTTTATAAAATGGAGTAAAAACCTGGTAGGGATTTCCTGTCTTTGTAGCAGCCTGCCATGGCTCAAAAAGCACATTTCCCACAAAGGTTTCTACCGTAACACCTGCTTCAATCAGCGTAGTGCGAATTTCTTTATCTTTTGCAATGAAGTGAGGCTCGTAGCGCCTGTTCCAAAAAACTGCCGTTGCCTTTGTCTGGTGAATAAGTGCCAAAAGTGAATCGAGATACTTACCCTTACGCAGTATAAGCCTATTGTTAAGGCTAAGAGCAAACTTCAGCAATGAGTCATGCAACCAACCCCTTGATGCACCTCCTAAAGGGTAAGGCTCCTGATCATCCTCTGACCAAATAAAGCAAATAATAACAGGCTTGCCGGTTTTGGCTGCAGCAAGAAGGGCTGGGTTATCATGCAGTCGCAAATCATTTCGGATCCAGACTATGCAAGGAGTTTCCACTTATCACCTCTTTTTTAACATATATTGTACATAAATCACCCATCCCTACAAGGAAAGTTATTAGCCTTGAGGTTTTCTTGCAAATCAGGTACATTTTCACTGATTTTTTTGAGGAAAACCTTATGGCTACGCTAGATAAAAATACGGTTAAATACCTGGCAGATCTTTCACGAATTGCGGTATCACCCGAAGAAGAGGTCTCTTTACTCGCAGACCTAAAAAAAATTCTTAATCACATAGAGCAGCTAAACGAACTAGACACCTCTGAGGTAGAGCCATGCACCTATGTGAACAAATCCCTCACCGAGACTCCACTAAGAGAAGATATTGCTGAAGAAACCCTCACTCGCGAGCAGTTTCTTAAAGGCGCCCCTGATCAGATAGGCGGCATGCTACGTGTACCACCAGTGTTAAAACAGGAATAAAGATATTACCATGATTCACACCTACTCAGCAGAAAAGCTCCACGCAAACTTTATGAATGGCACGCTCTCTGCTCAAGAAATTGCTACAGGATTTTTTGATCGGATTGAGAAATATGAACTACGTGTTGATGCCTTTTTATCGCTTTCTAAAGAGCGTGCTATGCAAAAAGCAAAAGCACTCGATGAAAAGCGCGCAAGCAAAAAACCTCTCGGCAAACTCGCCGGTGTCCCTGTTGCTGTAAAAGACAACATTAGCGTTAAGGATGAACCATGCACCTGTGGCTCAAAAATTTTAGAAACATACCGTGCCCCCTACAACGCAACAGCTATTGACCTTATCGAAAATGAAGATGCCATCCTCATCGGCAAAACAAACTGCGATGAATTTGCCATGGGATCATCTACCGAACACTCCGCCTACAAACAATCAAAAAACCCATGGAATCTTGCCTGCACGCCAGGTGGATCTTCTGGTGGCTCAGCAGCAGCTGTTGCTGCACGTTTTTGCCCTGTTTCTTTAGGTAGCGATACTGGCGGCTCTGTTCGCCAACCTGGTGCACTTTGTGGAATAGCGGCATTTAAGCCTACATATGGCCGCATCTCTCGATATGGGCTTGTTGCCTATGGCTCGTCTCTTGATCAGATTGGCCCTTTTGGCACCTGCGTGGAAGATATTGCCATGATGATGGAAGTGATGGGTCAACACTGCACTAAAGATTCGACAAGTGTTCAAAAAGGTCCAGAAGAGTACCTGAAAGCGATAAAAAATCCTATAAAAGGCATGAAAATCGGAGTGCCTTGGCAGTTTTTAAAAGACCTTAGACCTGAGTCTATGAAAAACTTTCAAGAGGCAATAAAAACATTAGAGTCGCTAGGATGCACCGTTACAGAAGTTGACTTATCTCACCTCAAATACTCACTTGCAACATACTATATTTTGGCAACAGCTGAAGCCTCTACAAACCTCGCTCGCTATGATGGCATTCGCTATGGTCTACGCTCAAGCAATGCTAAATCCCTTGATGAGATCTATGACTTCACCCGCGAAGAGGGCTTTGGAGCCGAAGTTAAAAGGCGTATACTTCTTGGTACTTTTGTACTTTCATCAGGATACAAAGATGCCTACTACAAAAAAGCCCAAAAAGTCAGAGCGCTCATTATTCAGCAGTATGAAAAGGCCTTTGCAGGCTGTGACCTTATAGCAACTCCCGTAACTCCCAACCCGTGCTTTGAGCTTGGAAGTATTTTAGATCCCCTCCAAATGTATCTAGAAGATATTTATACCATTGGAATAAACCTCGCAGGACTTCCGGCGATGAGTGTTCCATCCGGCTTTACGCAGGACAAAAAACCACTAGGCCTACAGCTTATCGGCCCGCAACTTGGCGATGTTCTTGTATCACAGGCCGCCTACAACTTCCAGCAAGCAACAGAGTACCACAACTCCATACCAGAATTTAAGGAGTAACATGAACGCCAAAACACACCACAGCGACTGGGAACCAATTATAGGTCTCGAAATCCATGCTGAGCTCAACACAAAGTCAAAGCTTTTTAGCTCTGATGCAAACCACTTTGGCTGTGAGCCCAATACCAACATCTCAGCAATCAGCACCGCAATGCCTGGCACTTTACCTGTTATCAACAAAGAAGCTGTAAAAAAAGCCGTCCAGTTTGGCCTTAGCGTTGGAGCTAAAATAAACCTCGTAAGTCAATTCGACCGTAAATCCTACTTTTATCCTGATAATCCACGAAACTTTCAGATAACACAGTATGAAACCCCAATTATTATTGGCGGAACTGTTGTTGCTGTTGTAGATGGCGCTGAAAAAGAATTTCAAATTACACGCGCACACATCGAAGATGACTCCGGTATGCTTAAGCACTTTAGTACTTTTGCTGGGGTCGACTATAACCGAGCAGGCGTTCCCCTTATCGAAATAGTCTCAGAGCCTTGCATGCGCACGCCAAAAGATGCATCAGCCTACGCCATGGCCATCAAGGCTATTTTAGAATATATCGACGCTTCAGATTGTAACATGGAAGAGGGATCATTGCGCTTTGATGTAAACATCTCTGTTCGAAAAAGAGGTGAAAAAGAATTTCGAAATAAAATCGAAATCAAAAACATGAACTCTTTTTCTAACCTTGAGTTAGCCATAGACCACGAAATTTTTCGCCAAATCAAGGCATACGAAGCAAATCCAACACGCGATCCAAAAGAAATAATTACACAATCGACACATCGCTGGGATCCAGACAAAGGCGAAACTGTGCTGATGCGTAAAAAAGAATATGCCGACGACTACCGCTATTTTCCAGAGCCCGACCTACTGCCTCTTGTTCTTACTCAAAGCTGGGTCGATGAACTTTGCAAAGCATTGCCAGAACTTCCTTTGCAAAAAGAGAAGCGCTACATAGAAACGCTGGGCCTTGCCGTTCACCAAGCCTTCTTTTTAGCCAGCGACAAAAAACTTGCCGACTACTTCGAAGTATGCTTAAAAACGTGCTCTAATGCAAAAAACCTTGCCAACTGGCTCATTGTAGAATTTCCTGGCAGGCTTAAAGACCAAAATCTCACCCTCTACAAAACTAAAATTTTGCCAGAACACGTAGCAGAGCTTGTTACACTCATAGATAACGGACAAATACATGGCAAGATCGCCAAAAGTGTCGCCGACGAAATGGTAGCATCACCTGGCACAACAGCAGCTGCTATCATATCCAAAAACCCTGACTTTCAACCCCTTAATGACAGAGGCGCTATCGAACTTCTTGTCGATACAGTCTTGGCTGATAACAAAGACTCAATTGAGTCATTTCTCTCTGGCCGAGACCGTGCCTTTGCGTTTCTTGTGGGACAGGTTATGAAGGCCACAAAGGGCACTGCCTCACCTCAAGTTGTCAACGAACTTCTTAAAGAAAAGATCTCAAAAATAGCCTCTTCTCGCTAGAGGCTATACCCGACAAAAAAACTCCGTATCCCACGAGAAATTTGTATTAAAATACTATTTATATAGCTTTTTAATATAAATTACTTTATTGTATAGCAACGAAGTTTACAGATTTCAAATTAACAAATAAGGAATACTGTCACACATGCAACTATCCATCAACTCTATAGAAAAACCCTTTTCAGAAATGCAAATTAGAGAAACAAGCAAACCACAAGCCGACTGGATTTTACACGCAACAAGCGACACAACCAAAATAAAAATGGCCCTTAGTTTGGCATCGCAGTTGCAGGAACTTCACAAAAAAGGTTTTGTCCACCGTGATATCAGCATAGAAACGTGCTTTATTGATGAAAATGGTATGCCTAAACTTCACGACTCAGAAGAACAAGCCCAAGACTCAATTGAAAAACATACCCCCGGCATCATCGGAAGAGTCGAATCTATTCCGCCTGAGCGTTTTTCTTACTATCTTGGTAGCTGGTACCCCGATGATATATATGCACTTGGGTGTATTTTTTTTGAACTCTCTTTTCTTGAGCGACTCCCATGGCATTCCGATGCAAACGTGTCAAAACTTTCTACAGTTACTGAACTACAACAATCAATGAAGCCAGAATCCGAGCTCAGCAGAACCCTCCTCACCTCCCCTAGCATGCTTAAAAACATCGAAGTTCTTCAATCTCTAGCATGCTGGATGATTCATCCTAACCCAAAAGAGCGCCCTGAAATCTCTACAGTTTGCAAGCTACTACAAGACACTCTACCTAAAGAACTTCCTGTCCTGACACCTTTTGCTACTGACAAACTCACCCATACTCAACCATCAGTTGTTCTCAAAATAAAAGAAGCCCTTAAAACGATTCCCGATATAACCGATCATGATATCACCAACTGGGCTATCCAAGCTACCCACTTACTAGAACACAGCCCAACAGGCACCTATCACTACACTAGCCGAAAAGCCTCTGGGCTTGCCGTAAAAATTATTGCCTCTCCTCAAAAAAATTGGCTTCTTTTTCTACCAAAAAAACACCCTGATCCAAATCAGCAAGAAAGTGGCACCTTTAAAATTGGCCGGCGAGCCACAGTCTTACGTAACGAGGATAATCAGTGGAAAAAAACTACTGTCTATACGCTTGTGAGCAAAAAAACTGTCCTTTCTGGGGGATTTAAGGGTAATTACAGAAAAGAGATGTCCATACAAGAAAAATTCTCAGAAGATAGCCTCTTCCCTAAGCATATACTCAGCTTTACCGTTCATCAAAAACCTCATAAGCGCCTATCTCTTTATGAAAGTTTCCCCTACTCACTGTATGACTGGCTAAAGAAAAACCAAAGTGAGTCGCTAACTATTGAGCTGATAAAACAACTAGCCTTTAAGGTATGGATTCTCTACATGGAAGGATATGCCCACCGAGATATAAAAATCGAAAACATCCTCGTTTCAGAAGATGGCCAAATAAGACTTTGCGATCCCGACACCGTTGTACAAAGTTATATGTGGCGCGATATTTCTGAGGTGGTTGGAACCCTCGAAAATTTACCTCCTGAGCGCCTGCGAGATTATGCAGGTGACTGGCATGCGGATGATGTCTACGCTCTAGGGTGCGTTTTTCACAATATAGTCTTTAAAACACCACTTCCTTGGCATAAAGCTGCTGAGGAACAGAATTACGATGAGCTCTATGAACAAAAGCTCGAACTTCTGGAACGCGCAAATGAGGGTAGAAGCTTCTGTGAAAGTGCAAAAACAGCTGACTTCATCAGCTGCATGGAAAACCTGATCTGTTGGATGCTACACCCCGAGCCAACTAAGCGCCCAACTATTGACAAAGTCCACCAAATCGTTGCCAAGTACAAGTAAAGCAAAAGATATAGACTACTGGCGACCATTACTCTATAGTCGGGACAAAGCGTGAGGTAGTAATTGTGAACCCCGTTGCAATGGCTAGAAATAGAGGGCTTCAAAAAGCGTATGAAATAGCCGATGACCACATCTCAAAAACATACGGAGAAAAGTCGTTTACCACAGAGCAAATACTCTCTATTGCCCGGGCCGCCCTCAAAGATATAGACACCCACAAAAAAACACCTATTTTATTTAAGAAATGGTCGCGCCTGGATCCTGCCAAGCTTAAAAAAGCCATTGATACCATAATTATTAGCCACAAAACGCCATGGGAGCCAAAGCTCAATCACCAATCTGAGGTTCATAATCTAGCCCTGCAAATTATCCGGGGCAACGCCCCTCCTTTAACAGTGTTGCTGGAAAAATCTGAAATTCTAAAAGCTGTTGTTTGGGAAAAAGACCTTGAACTTCTTCGAGAGTGCCGTGAGCTACTACAGCATCTTTTTATCGATATGGTAACAACGCACGACCTTAGCACACTCTCTGAAAATGAATCATTCCACATGGAAATGATTATAGGAGACCTGCTTTCACTTTTTCCATTTCTTCAGCCCAAAGCTGGCGAGCCACTTCATGTACCAATACGCATCAACAACAAATGGCAGATGGCCGATTACATCATTGAGCCAATTCAGCTAACTCCTGACTGGATGGGATCTCCCCTTGTTGCATATGGCTTGAAACCCGAAAACACAAACGAACACCCTCCACTTTTAATCTTCAAAGGAACTACCTTTCCCACAGATACGGGATTTAGCCTCAGTTTACTTACAGATATAAACCCTGGAGCATCAGTTGGCTCATACGCTTTTCGGATAGGAAGAGAAAAGATAAAAGCATGGCTTGACTGCCAAATAAACAAGACCATCATTTACGGAAAAAGCCTAGGGGGCACCCAAGCCTGGAGATGTGCTATCAACTACCCTGAAAAAGTTGAAAAAGTACTGGCCTATGGAGCTCCTGGCTTTTCAGATCGTGACAAAGATCGCTGGCACAAAGTAAAAGACAAGCCGCAAATCCACATGTTCTACCAAAAGGGTGATCCAGTTCCCTACTTTGACAAGGCCTCTACTCATGACGGAATACATCACTACCAGGTATATGGCCAAACACCAAGAAAGGGCATTCTTGCTCATGCCGACATATACTCAACCCACAAAGACTCAAAAATAACCAAAATGACTACCTCAAAAGTACAAAGCACCTATAAGCGCTTTGCTCTTACCACTTTGCGCAATGTCTGTTCTGCTATTCTTTTTCCGCCGATGATCTTCTTTCACGCCAGTGTTACAGCCGGCAAAAAATGTGCTAGTCTCATCGACACGCATATTATCACCCACCTACGAAGATCGCCTTCGATTTAAATCCTTAAATAAATAGCGGTTGACAATCCCTTTTCATACCTCTATTTATACTTAAAACGAGTTCATGTGTTTGGTATAAACGAAAAAAAGGGGACGTTTGCATGTATATCTGGTCACTTATTTCTTTGATGACACTCTGCGTTTCTTTGTCTGCTGACACACCCATCGAAAATAGTCCGGTATACCCCGTTTCAGCAAAGCCGCAACTCCCTTTGGAGGTTTACTCAGACGAGTTCCGTGAAATTCTAGGGAAAAAACCCGAACTTATTCATCTGGCAAAAGGGTTTGGCTTCACCGAAGGCCCTGTGTATCTATCTAGTAAAGAGACAGAAGAGGGCTATCTGCTGTTTACTGACCAGATTAACGACAACATTATGATGCTGCGCTGGCATGGTCTTCTACCCTATGGCACGATAACGCCGGCATCTTGGAGTGCCCCTGTAGTTTTTAGGCATCCCTCCAGTATAGCTGATGGCCAAACAGCAGACCTTGAAGGCAGGCTCCTTACATGCGAGACAACAGGACGACGTGTTTCGATAACCGACTTTGATGGCAGCGTAAAAACCCTCGTCGGAATGTATGATGGCAAACCTCTAAATTCACCCAACGATGTAGTTGTAAAATCTGATGGAACAGTATGGTTTACAGATCCAAGCTATGGATCTCTTCAGTTTCCCCAAGAAAGCTACCTACCAAATAATGTATACAGATTTGATCCAAAAACTGAAAAACTTAGTGTTGTTACAAGTGATGTAAAAATGCCTAATGGCCTTGCTTTTTCAGTTGATGAAAAGATCCTTTACATCATAGATAGCGGTGCCATACAGGCTCCACGCACCTACTACAAAGACTACCCTCACGCTATCTATGCCTATGATGTCGTCGAAAACGGAAACAAAATCACCAACCGTCGCCTATTTGCCACGGTATCACCCGGATTTCCCGATGGCATGCGCCTAGATATGCATGGAAATATCTATGTGGGAGCCCTTGATGGCATCCAGGTATTTAATCCGGCAGGTAAGCTAATCGGTAAAATCCTCATGCCAAAAGAAACAGCAAACCTTACCTTTGGTGGCAAAGACAACAACATTCTTTTTATTTGTTCATCAGATTCGGTCTGGGCAATTAAGCTAAACACAAAAGGCGCAAAACCAGTACCTGTCATTTCAAGGCCTCATGAAAAATAAAGCACTTACAGCTGTATACTCTGGGGGGATTCTTCAGGGGATCGCTTTAGTAGCTTTTCCTGCTGCTGCCACCATATTTACAAACCCCGATGGCTACAACCTTTCTTCAACAGCTTACGGAAGCCTTTTTATCCCCCAGACAATACTATCGATTATAGCATCAGCTACAAGTCCAAAGCTGGCATCTCGCTACAGTGCAAAAACTGTGTTTTTGTGGGGCCTTGGATGCAATGCATTTTCAATGCTACTGCTGGCACTAAGTGCCACAGTCATGCATGACGCAACACTTTCGTACTGCATACTGCTTTTTGCCACAGCATCTCTTGGGTTGGGCTTTGGCTTGAGTGTACCAACCTTTAATACGATGGCAGCTCGGCTTTATCCAGAACGGGTTGACTCAGTCATCCTTACATTAAATGCCCTACTTGGGGTGGGAACGGCACTGGCACCTGCCTTCATAGCCCTTTTTACCTCATTTAGCATTTGGTGGGGCCTGCCGGCAGCCTTGACGCTCTTGTTTACAATGCTTATAGCCTATAGCACATCTCTTGAGCTTCCAAATGAGCAAACAGCAACATCGCTATCTCGTACAATTCCAAAGCTCTTCTGGCTCTTTGCTGCCTTTGCTTTTATCTATGGGAGCACAGAAACGCTCAACGGAAACTGGGCAACAATTTATATGAAAGAGTATCAACAAGCTTCTCTTGCCAGCCAATCACTTGCGCTAACAATGTTTTGGACCATGGTAACTTTAGGAAGAGTATTTTTTGCCTGGACCGCTCGCTTTTTTAAAGAAGAAAGAGCCTATCAGTTTTTGCCCTTTGTCCTCATGTGCGCGTTTTTATTGGTTGGAAAGCTTCCATCTGGTAACGATACGCTAAGTATTGGAGCATTTGCTCTTGCGGGCTTTGGCTGCTCTGCACTTTTACCCTTAACAATTAGCCTTGCAACATCTCAGCTCAAATCAATGCAAGGGGCTGTATCAGGAGGTATCATTGCATTTTATCTTCTGGGCTATGGCTTTGCAGCGTTTGGCACAGGCCCACTTGAAGATATCGCAAACATACCCTTGCGTCAACTCTACCTGTTTGGCACTCTTCTTGGCCTTGCTTTAGCCATACTTGCCTCTATAATTTTGTACAATTTGAAGCCGAGTGATACTTCACAAAAGCCCTAATTTTTGCATACGAGCAAAAGGGTAAAGGGTACTTTATTCGGTCTTTATGTATATGCGATCTTTGTGTTACAAGCAAAGGCTGTCTACATCAAGTGCTTGCCCAACGTCTGGTATGCGAACCGGTAAAATAATGTGGAGTTAAAATATAAAGCCTCAAACTTCTAAATACAGCGCAATAAAATTTGTTATCCTGCTGGGAGTTGTAAGCCTTTTTGCAGACATGACCTATGAGGGCGCACGCAGCATCAGCGGACAGTATCTAGCCATTTTAGGCGCCAGTGGCACGATCGTTGGCACTGTTGCCGGATTTGGTGAGCTGATTGGCTATGGTTTCAGGTTAGTCTCGGGCTATGTAAGCGATAAAACAGGACGCTATTGGCTCTTTACGATAATTGGGTATGTTCTCAACCTTCTTGCCGTTCCGCTTTTAGCTTTAGCAGACAACTGGCCGCTAGCCGCTGGGTTGCTGATTGTAGAGCGTTTTGGAAAAGCCATCCGTAGCCCATCAAAAGATGCCATGCTTTCTTATGCCACAAAGGAGGTTGGCAGAGGATGGGGATTTGGCCTGCATGAGGCCATGGACCAAATAGGGGCAGTACTCGGACCACTTATTGTAAGTGGAGTGCTTTACTATAAGGGCTCTTATCAAATGAGCTTTGGCATTTTATTGATCCCGGCACTTTTAGCGCTGAGTGTATTAGCAGCTGCGCGGATACTCTACCCGCGCCCGCAGGATCTAGAAGTACAAAACCCCGACCTACAAACACGCGGATTTACAAAGATTTTTTGGCTCTATATAGCCGCTATTTCTTGTGTAGCCACAGGCTATGTAGACTTTCCATTAATTGCCTATCACTTTAAAAAAGCAGAGCACATTCCCGATGTCTGGATTCCTGTCTTTTTTGCAACTGCCATGGCAGCAGATGCCATAGCTGCTCTTGTTTTTGGCAGGCTATTCGACAAAAAGGGGCTGTCTACTTTGCTTTTGGCAACGGCAGTCTCTTCACTGTTTGTACCCTTTGTATTTCTCAATGGCTTTTATAGTGCGCTTTTTGGATTGGTGCTATGGGGCATTGGAATGGGCGCTCACGAATCAATTATGCGCGCCTATATTGCAACCCTCGTCAGTAAAGACAAAAGAAGTACTGCCTTCGGAATACTTAACATCTGGTTTGGGGTATTTTGGTTTTTAGGGAGTGCTTTAATGGGAGTTTTGTATGACATCTCGATCGCGGCACTTGTCACTTTTTCCCTTGGCGTGCAATTTGCTGCCATTGCAATTTTTACTATTCTGAAGAAACAGGAAAGTACCTAACGGCAACAAGGGATGAAACCTGCGGTGAACCGAATTAACATTTAAATTTCACAATTAAAAGTTGGGTTGAGAAGCTGCCATTTTTTTGTAGCAATTTTTTCAGTAAATGCTGCGTCGTGAGAAACAGCTACTATCGCTCCGTCAAAGTTTAATAGCGCTGATTCAAATGCCTCTAGCGTCAAAAAGTCGAGGTGGTTAGTCGGTTCATCTAGCAAAAGCACGTTTGGCTTTTCTAAAAGTAAAGAAAGTAGCATAAAGCGTTTTTTTTGCCCAAGGCTAAGCGTTGAAAATGGACGTCGTAAAAGCTCAGATCCTCCAATGGCTGCCATGTGCAACTCCCTTCGCAAAGCTTCTTCCGACACCGAAAAGCGACTTTCAAAGTATTCGAGTGGAGTCAAATGCATGGGTAGCAGTTCTACATCCTGATCGAGGTAGGCGATTTTAGTAGAAGGACCTAGCCGAACTTGTCCAGCATCAACTGGCAACAACCCAGCAATACAGCGAAGCAGAGTAGTTTTTCCAGAGCCATTAGGTCCGGTTATTACAATTCGATCGCCTCTGCAAATTACTTCGTTACACTCTGAAAACAGCACATTGTGCCCATAGGCTTTGCTGATATGATCTATTTGTATTGCAACTGATGAGGCAAGTGGTGTCGAAGAAAATTTTAACCCTGTAATGCTTTTTGGCCTGGGGTGAGGCAATAAATTAGTTTCAAGCTCTTCTAGGTGGGCTTTTAATACATCTAAATTATGCTGAAGCGACCGTTGATGGTGCTCGCCACGTCTATCGTATGCCATGAGATTGCGATCTGTTGGCGGTGCTGCTTTTCGTTTAGAAAATGTTATGGCCTTAATTTTTTGTTTTGTATTTCGCAGATCTTCTTGTTGTGCTTCGTACGCTTTTATCTGCCTTATTAGCGCCTGCTGTTGCTCATCAAGATAAAAATTATAACTGCCCCCATAGCGAGTAAGCTTGCCACATTTGAGCTCCAGCAACCGATTACAGGTTTCATTTAAAAATTTTCTGTCATGCGAAACAAGGATAGTTGCCCCTTCGCGCTGATGTAGAGTTTTTTGTAGCCATAAAAGCATGTCCGCATCTAAGTGACTTGTCGGTTCGTCTAGCAAAAGTAAACTGGGGTTGTCAATCAATGCTCTGGCTAGGGCAACTCGCACCTTTTGTCCGCTACTAAGCGTATGCATCGGTAGATCAAGTAACGCTGTGTCAAGCTTTAACCCAGATAAAATTTTTTCAACTGGTTGACGTCGATAGCCGCCGAGCTGTTCGTACTTTTCGTGAAGTTCAGCCCATTCATCTACTTTATCTGGGCTTTGCAAACAGCTAGCCATTTGCTGCTCAAGTTCAGACAGCGGGCCCTCCTCGATATAGGCTCTTACGCTTATATCGCTAGACACAGGAGGGATTTTTTGGGGTAAGTAGCCTATGGATAAATGAGGGGCTGCAAGCACCTTGCCGGCATCAGGCAGCATCTCCCCTGTTACTAGCTGTAAAAGTGTTGTTTTGCCCGCACCATTTTCACCGACAAGGGCAAAAACCTCACCTTGACTGATAGACAAAAAAATATCGTCAAAAAGCGAAAGTGCATTAAAACTTTTAAAAACATGAGAAAGCTGAATAAGGAGCCGAGACATGAGTTTGATCCTGGGTACTAGGTTATATTGCTAGGGTACAGAGCGGATTCAAACTTAAATTCTCATTGGACAGGACTCCTTTAAAATACTACTTTAATTCTAACGTAGTGCCCCCCGTTTTTGCAAGATAAAAACGAAAGTTAAGTAAGTAAAAGTTATTGACAATACATAACGTGTCCACCGCTAACTCACCAGTTTACAACCATCTAGGAGCTCGACTAAGGGCATCTGCACAGGAATACTTGCAGACACATGTTTAAAATTGCTTAGGCAATGAAGTTGTATAATTTTTGACAGCCTAGCCCCAGTTTAGGAAAGCACTATTAAATAGCAAAACACGTGGTTGCCACTTAAAGTCTGAAATGATTGAAAGTTGAGCAACTTAGCTATCTAATTGAAAAACTCCGCCTTTCATTAATATTAATAATTAATTTAATAGACTAAAACCCTATTATATCGAATGCTTTTGACTTATCTGATTGATAATTACATAACCTTTTTCAGGAAAAATACATGCTACCTACTGCAGCTATATCTTCTGCCAAACATACTCATGACCTTGAGCATGAGAGGAGTCCACCTCAAAAAAACCCAACTACACAAGAGGTTGCAGAACGGTGTCTATGCAATCTTTCAAAGACGGATAGAACAAGCTCCACCACCTGCCCCGTAGACAGATTTCGCAAAGTATTAGCATTTGCACAGTCTTTGATACAAGAGGAAGGGAACAGTTTTTCCAATATGCTATATGGATTTGATTGCATCGCAACGCCAAAGCGCTTGATTGAAGTTTTCAAACACTTAGTTCAGCAAAACAAGGATACTGTTTTTCACACACAATTGACTCAGACCTTGCTCAATTGGATTCAAGCACGACCTTTTGATTTCACCGGTGAGGAAATGGTTGCATCCGCTTTATCTTTCAAGAATGACACGATGCCTGCCGCGGCCGTTCAAAAATTACAGTTACTTCTGTTGAGTTGCAAGGAACGCACCACCACGACTCTCTTTGCGAAAGAAGATACAACCATTGGCATACGAGAAGCAAATAAGGAGATAAAGAGATGCTGGAGAAGCTGGATCGAGAACACCTCTTCTCTTTGTGACTCTCTAACAAGCGCTGCAAGCAAGCTCTATCTCTCTATTGAACCAAGACACCTAACTCCCTCTCTTGATGTAACGCCTTCTAATCCAGTGAAATTTTTTGCAGATCGATTCAATCAACTGAGCTATTGGGTGATATCCGTAATCCTTGTTGCAGAGTCTCAGGATGAACAGCAAAGTATTGCCCAAAAAATGCTCTCCCTTGCAAATAAACTGCATAAAAAAAGCAATTTTCAAGATTGTGCTGCCGTTGTCGAGATATTGTCAAATGTTGTGTTTCCAAAAAAGATTGCACCCTAATTTCTAGTTAATAATTAAGCTGTTTTTTCTTGAATTTCGACCTCCTCACCATTCTTAAATTGCACCCCTTGGATGATCTTCACCATATGTTTGT
>JBGSSB010000119.1:0-21882 GCA_041737255.1 Chlamydiales bacterium
TTTCGAAAGTTTGTACATGATCTTTATCTGTGAAATTGACATACTCTTTCATGAGTTACCCTCTGTTATTTGTTTTTTGACGAAAACCTTACTGAGGGTACACTCTTTTTATTTCAAACACAACTTCTGATCATATCTCCATGGTGGGGCCGGGTTCAATACCGTTCACGTAAACAGAAAACCTAAGCGATTAAAACGATGGAACGATAAAAACGATAGAAATATGAAAAATAAAATTATCGCAAGGTGTGAATCTTTTTCTCTTTTCATCGGTCCTATGGTGTGCGCCAAGAGGCGCTTGCAGCTTTACCTAAATTTGCGGCAATACTTTCTAGCACTTCGTAGTTTTGTTGTGTCTGCTCTATTCTTTTGCCGCACACTTTACAAATGAGTTAAAAAAGAGATTTCCGGTATAAGCCAAGAAAAGACTTTGCTTGCTCATCTGTATGGAAAAAAGAAACTAGTAAAAAAACCACTTTTTCCAGAAATCAACAGTAGTGCTATTTTTGCTTATTATAATGATCTTGGTATGTCGCATGATGTTATACTGGCTCATAAGTTGTCAAAACGAGAGAGTGTCTGGTGCTGCTTTTTGAAGCATGAGATCGTTGCGTTCGTAGGTGAGGAAATTTGACAACTCTGCCCTAATTGAAATAAACACCTGTGAGTTGAATCGTCCTCAGCCGGACTCTGATCTATTCTTTAACCTTTCCTCAGCTTCCTGGTGGTAGCTAGTTGGCTATAATAATTCGCCCTGAACGGGCTCCCATACAAAAAACTTACCACTACCTTAACGGTAAACCCTTATTGTTGATGTAAATTTCTTTTAGTTGAGGCCATTGCCCCCGTTTTCTGGCCCTTTTTACGGGCGAGTTAAAGTTGCCGAATCTTGAGAATCGTGCAAGTAAATAAAAGCACTGTATTAGTCATTCTTGAAAACTATTCGCACAATAATTTTTTACAATCCAGATGTTGAAACAATATTTGGCTTTAATAAAAAACTAAATTTTTTTTGCAGAGACGGTCTATTGCTTGGTGTTTCGAGCAAGAGTAATAAAAGTGTGATATGAAACAAAAAAGCACTTAAGGGGTGACCTTAAGTGCTTGTGGTGGGTCTCCGGGTGCTGGATTCGAACCAGCGACCAACGGATTAACAGTCCGCTGCTCTACCGCTGAGCTAACCCGGAATAATGCGCTATAGTTTAGAGCCAAATGGGTAAAAATGGCAAGTGGATTTTCCTTATTTTTTTGGGGTCAGTTTTAGGGGGTTCTCATGGCCTTCTGGGGCAGGTATTTCGTTAATTGCAACTGAAAAATCGTTTTGGTCAATTTGTTGGCCAACTTCGGCTAGGGTGGCTTTTGTCGCCCAGTAGATGATGCTTTCAAGTGATTGTGGGGCTGTTTCTTGGTTTGCCTCTAGCGTGATGCGGCTTATCGAAGGAGGGCGAAGAGAGTGCTTGTGAAGCGCTTTGTTTTTTATTTGGATGGCGATGTCTCGCACTACTAAAGTCTCTATGGTAAAAAGTCTGCTAGGAAGAGAGCTTTGGGTGTTTGTTCCTAGGTTGGAAAGTAGCTTTATCCAGTTGGTTTCTAGCTCCTTAGTGTTAGGGACTTCTATGCCAAGCTCAGCATCTACAACACTTATCTTTCGTATCGTAATTGGGCTGTAGCCTAAAAGTGAAAGAGCCGCTTTTATAGGCGTTACCTTAACGGCAATCTTTGGTATGTGAAGTGCCGGCTGCATCGTATACTCAGATGGGTTGTAGACCGTTATATTCTGCAGTTCAATAGCCTCTTTGGTGACCTTAATTTTAGAGACCTTTACAGGTGTGCCGTAAAGGTTCGATAGGGCAGTAGAGGTAAATTCCGCACGGTAAAGGTAGATGTACGATCCAAAGCATGTAAAAATTATTACTGCAAATGTGCTAAGAAAGAGTATCCATTTTTTCATAGGTAGTGTCCTGTTCGGTGGTAAGTAACTGTTCTAATTCGTTAAGGTAGCTTTCAAACTGATCTAGTGCTTTATCTACTGGCGCCGGGGTGCGTAGGTCGCAGCCAGCATCTGCAAGTACATCTAGTGGGTATTTGCTAGACCCAGCACGCAAGAAGGTAAGGTAGCGATCGAGGGCGGCATCGTCACCCTTAAGGACGTTATCTGCTAGTGCGAGGGCGGCTGATATACCTGTTGCATATTGGTATACATAAAAATTTGCATGAAAATGAGGAACTACTGCCCAGTATATGGAACACTCTGGGTCTAGGGTAAGTTCTGGCCCATAATAAAAGCTGCAAAGCTCAAGGTATTTGTCTTTAAGCAATTTAGGCGTAAGGGGTGTGTTTTGCTCGCAGGCGCTGTGGGCAAAAAGTTCAAACTCAGCAAACATCACCTGGCGATAAAGGGTTGCCTGAATGTCGTCTAAAGGCTGATTTAACAAAACCACTTTATCTTGTGTGCTCTTGGCTTGTGAAAGCAGCATCTGACGAAGTAGCTCTTCATTAAATGTAGAGGCAACCTCGGCAACAAATATAGAGTAGCCAGCTGTGTGGTATGGCTGATGTCTTGTGCTGTGGTAGGTGTGCATGCTGTGGCCTGCTTCATGAGCAAGGGTAAAAACATCGCGCAAGGTGCCGGTGAAGTTCATAGAGATATAGGGCATGCTGTCAAAACACCCTGACGAATAGGCTCCACTTCTTTTATTTTTATTTTCGTAGCGGTCAACCCAGCGCTCATTTGCAAGGCCATTTTTTAAGATGGCTGAATATTCGGGGCCTAACGGCTGTACAGCTTCGATAGTAAGTGCTTGTGCTTCGGCGTAGGTATAGTTTTTTGTGTCGTATGAAGCAAGTGGCACAGCCATATCATACTGGTGAAGCTCATCTAAATTTAAGTGCTGTTTTTTAAGTTTTACATAGCGATGTAGAAGGTCGACTCTTGCTCTTGTAGCCTCTATTAGCGAGTGGTAAACCTGCACATCGATATTGTTGGGTTTGAGGGCAGCCTCTAGGCATGAATTATAGCGACGAGTTTTGGCTACAAAATGATGGCTCTTAACCGTACCTGCAAAAAGCTCTGTTATGCTGTTTTCATGTTCTAGGTATTTGTTGGTAAATGTGTAAAATGTGTTTTTACGAAGTGTGCGATCGGTAGATCTAAGAGCCGATGCGGCAGTGGCATGGGTAATCGTGTGAGCCTTGCCTTCGCTATCGTGGACAGTCCCAAATTGTATATCTGCATTGTTAAAGGCTGAAAAAGCCTTGGCAGGAGATTCTAGAACTGACATTGCCTGGGCTATAACTTGTTCTTCGTCGGCTGATCGTACGTGAGGCTTTTGGTGTAAAAGCTTTTCTAGGTACTTTTTGTATTCAGCTAGTTTGGGGTTGTTGAGGTATTCTTGAAATTTTTTGTCAGGCAGTGAAAAAAGTTCTGGCTGTATCCAGGATGTTTCTTGCGAAAAGGAGGTTAGGACTTCAGTTATTTGATCAGCCCGAGTTTTATTTTGCGGGTTTGCTATATCTTCGTAGTGGCTTAAGTTTGCATATACGTAGAGTTTTTCAATTTTACGAAGCGTGTCATGGTATGCATTAAGTGTATGCGGGAGGTTTTCAGCCGATGAGCCAAGTGAGTCTTTGTAGGTAATAAGCTGGGGAAACAGTGGAGGAGTTTTTGAGGGTAGTAGGCTGTCAAGCTCATGCTGCCAGCTGTCGCAGGTTGCATACATAGCGCTTAAATTCCAGCGATCTTCTTCGGGGATGTCGTTGCGAGAGACTGATGCAGTAAGGGTTTGGGAGGCGAGAATAAAGAAATAGAGGCTTTTTCGCATGTGAAAGGCTCCT
Organism: Chlamydiales bacterium; assembly: GCA_041737255.1. Classification (GTDB taxonomy): domain Bacteria; phylum Chlamydiota; class Chlamydiia; order Chlamydiales; family FEN-1388; genus SZAS-7. Next base: position 3,835 of record JBGSSB010000119.1, read on the forward strand.
AGTAAAAAAAGAGCCCCTTCAATGTTTTGAAGGGGCTTTAAGGATTAATAATCCATCGATGCAGACACTGAAGCCTTTTCATCTTGCGGAGCTTCGGCAATGATTGCTTCTGTAGAAAGCAGCATTGCAGCGATAGAAACCGCATTTTCAAGGGCACAACGGGTCACTTTTGTTGGATCAAGGATGCCTGACTTAATCATGTCTACAAACTTGTCTTCACGAGCGTCGTAGCCATTATTGTCAGTAAGCTTTTCAACTTCTTGTAAGATGATAGCGCCTTCTTTGCCAGCATTTTCAGCAATCTGACGAAGAGGTGAGCTAAGAGCGCGGATGATGATTTTAGCGCCAGTGCGCTCATCACCTTCGAGGCTTTGAGCAAGAGCAGTAACCGCAGGGATGCAGCGGATGTACGCTACGCCACCACCTGGCAAAATACCCTCTTCGATAGCAGCAGCAGTTGCATGCTGAGCATCGTCTACACGGTCTTTTTTCTCTTTCATCTCAATTTCAGTTGCAGCACCAACACGAATTACTGCAACGCCGCCGGCTAGTTTAGCTAGGCGCTCTTGTAGCTTTTCGCGGTCGTAGTCTGATGTTGCGTCTTTGATTTGCTGTTTGATTTGGCTAATGCGAGCTTCGATCTCTTTTTTGTCGCCAGCGCCTTCTACAAGCGTTGTATCATCTTTTTTGACGATTGCTTTTTTAACACGGCCAAGCATCTCGATAGTTACATTTTCAAGCTTAATGCCAAGCTCTTCGCTGATAAGCTGAGCGCCTGTTTGTGCAGCGATATCCTGCAGCATTGCTTTTCTGCGGTCGCCAAAGCCAGGGGCTTTTACGGCTGCAATTTTAAGGCCAGCACGTAGGCGATTTACAACGAGAGTAGCTAGAGCTTCGCCTTCTACATCTTCTGCTATAATTAAAAGAGGTTTTCCTGATTCTGCAACTGCTTGCAAAAGTGGGATAAAGTCTTTGATAGCTGAAATTTTCTTTTCGAAGATAAGCACGTAGGCATCTTCTAGGATGCACTCTTGCGTTTCTGGGTTTGTCATGAAGTATGCAGAAAGGTAGCCGCGATCAAAGTTCATGCCTTCTACAACATCAAGTGTTGTTGTAAAGCCTTTGCCTTCTTCTACAGTAATTGTACCTTCTTTGCCTACTCGCTCCATAGCGTTGGCAATGATTTCGCCAATTTCGGAATCGCTGTTAGCAGAGATTGTAGCAACCTGTGCAATTTCTTTTTTGTCGTTTATTTTTTTAGAGCGCTTTGCAAGCTCTTCTACTACTACCTTAAGGCTCTTTTCCATACCGCGCTTGAGGTCCATAGGGTTTGCGCCAGCTGCAACGTTTCTTAGTCCTTCAGCGTATATAGCTTCTGCTAGCACTGTAGCTGTTGTGGTGCCGTCGCCTGCTTTGTCAGCAGTTTTGCTTGCCACTTCTTTAACCATCTGTGCGCCCATGTTTTCAAACTTGTCATCAAGTTCGATCTCTTTTGCAACGGTAACGCCATCTTTTGTGATGTGAGGTGTGCCGTAGCTTTTGTCGATGATGACATTGCGGCCTTTAGGGCCTAGTGTTACTTTAACAGCGTTTGCAAGTACAGAAACGCCTTTTAAGATCTTTTGTCTTGCATCTTCTTTAAATTTAATGTTCTTTGCTACCATGTGGAAAATCCTTTATTTTATTTTTGAACTACAGCGATGATGTCATCAGCACGAGCGATTACAAATTCTTCATCATCGATAGTTACTTCTTGACCTGAGTATTTATCCATCATAACGATATCGCCTACTGCTACAGGCATTGGTAGGAGCTTTCCGCTTTTGTCTTTTTTGCCTTCGCCAACTGCTATAACTTCTGCGCTTTCTTGTTTTTTCTTTGCAGTGTCGGGCATAATGATGCCACCTTTTAACTTTTCTTCTTGCTCAAGGCGGCGTAATAGTACTCGGTTGCCCAAGGGGCGGATTTTTGTTTTTGTTTGTGTTTCAGCCATGGTGTTCTCCATAAGGTTTAGGTAATTTGAATATCAGTAATAATGCGTCTCTTGCGCTATTTTTGCAAGCAAATTAGCACTTTTGCGCCCCAACTGCTAATTTGTCATTTTCTAAGAGCTGTTCGAGCTCATCTATATAGCGCTCAAACTCCTTTAGTGCATTGCTTACGGGGTGAGCCGTTCGCATGTCTACGCCAGCTTTTGCTAATATCTCAATAGGGTAGTCGCTCGATCCTGAACTTAAGAATGCAAGGTAGCGATCTGTTGCGGCTTGTCCTTCGGTTCTTACTTTTTCAGCAAGAGCAAGAGCCGCTGATATACCCGTTGCATACTGGTATACGTAGAAGTTGTAGTAAAAATGGGGGATTCGTGCCCACTCAATGGCAACCTCAGGGTCAAGTACAACGTCAGGGCCATAATAAAATTTTGTAAGTTCTAAATATTTATCTTTTAAGAGCTGAGGTGTTAGGGGAATACGCTTTTCGGCGCATTCGTGGATGAAAAGCTCAAACTCTGCAAAACTTACCTGGCGAAAGAGCGTGCCTCGTATATCTTCGAGCTTTTCGTTAATCAAAAAGGCCTTTTCAGCATCTGTCTTTGCTTGTTCAACAAGGGTTTGCATTAAAAATTCTTCGTTAAAGGTAGAGGCAACTTCAGCTACAAAGATAGCATAATCTGAGTAGTGATAAGGCTGCGTCTTGCGAGAAAGAAGGCTATGCATGCTGTGGCCGGCTTCATGGGCTAGGGTAAAGACATCTCTAAGTATGCCTTTATAGTTCATAAGTATGTAGGGGTTGCTGTCATAGCAGCCACTTGAATAGGCGCCGCTTCTTTTATTTTCATTTTCGTAGCGATCTACCCATCGGCCACTTTTTAGGCCTTCGCGAAGCTGGGAAACATAGTTCTCTCCAAGTGGTTTCATAGAAGAAATTACAAGCTCTTCTGCTTCCTCGTAGCTATAGTGTAAGTCTACAGATGGTATCAGGGGCACATAAAGGTCGTAGTAGCGAAGCTCAGATACGCCAAGTACCTTTTTTCTTAGTTTCATATAGCGGTGCAGTAGGCCTATCTTGGCGTGGACAGCTTCGATAAGAGATTTATATACAGCAACATCAATGTTTTTTGGGTAGAGTGATGCTTCTACGCAAGAGTTGTATTTTCTTGCTCTTGCATCAAATAGGTGCCCTTGTACATTGCCCGAAAGCATTTCGGCTATGCTGTTTTCGTAGCTTTGATACTTCGTTTGTACGGCTAAAAAGGCATTTTTTCTGAGGGTTCTGTCGCTGTCTCTTAGGTACATGCCGTAGGTAGCATGGGTAAGTTCTTTTTCGTTGCCGTTGCTATCTTTGATGGTGCCAAATTTAAAGTCGGCGTTGTTGATGGCAGAAAATGCCCGCTGAGGTGTTTCTAGGGCTTGGCCTGCAAGGGCTAGAAGCTCTTCAGATTCTTCAGAGAGGGTGTGTGCTTTTAGGCGGACAAGCTTTTCTAAGAAAAAGTGATACTCCGCTAATGCTGGATCGTTCAAGTATTCGTTAAGTCTTTTTTCATCAAGACTCATAATTTCTGGCTGTAGCCAGGAGGTCTCTTGTGAAAACTGATGGTAGATGTTAACGATAGTATCGTAGGCTTTTTTAGGCTCTTCCAAAACGCTTTCTTCGTCGTGCAAAAGGTGTGCGTAGGTGTAGAGCTTTCGTAATTTGCGCTCTATGTTAAAATAGCCGGTAAGTGTCTGTAAAAGATTATCAGACGATGCGACAAGCTTGCCTTTTAAGCTGCTTGCAGCTGGAAAAAATGGGGGCGTGTCAGTGGTTACAACTGATTGCAGCTCTTTTTGCCAAGCTTCAAGAGATGGGTAGAGTGTAGTAAGGTTCCAGCGGTCTTGTTCGGGAACGTCTTTTCGTGAAACAGGCATATATAGCTCCTTTGTAAAAGGCGCTATTCTATGACGGGAATCACTTTTTCGAGTACCTCTTTTATGCAATAAACAGGAGCATTGTGCATTAAGGCAAGGGTAATGAAGTCGCTTGGGCGGCCGTCAATTTCTACAATATGGCGTGTGTCGCCTCGCATCTGCTCTAAAAAGAGGCGTGCATAATAGGTGGTTTCTTGTACGTCGTTTATCACAACGTGCTTTACGTTTAGCTCAAAGCCCTTGCATATTGAGGAGATAAGATCGTGAGTTAGCGGCCTTGGCTTTTCAATGTCGGTTAAATACATCTGCAGGATTTTGCCTACATGAGCCTCTACATATATGGCAAACTTGGTCTCTTTGTGTTTGAGCACTATTACCGTATAGGTGTGCGTTTGCATGATTTTATCAAATGAGAGCTGCAGAAGTTCAGAATTCATAGGTGACCTTATTTACGATAATATCCAAATTTACGCGAGTATCTTGATTGTGGTGTCTTTATAGCCAATTACCACACGTCCTGCAAGTTTATAAAAGAGTCCTGTTTCAACAACGCCGGGTATGCTGCGTAGGGCAGCATCTAGTATTTCTACATTTTTAATAGGCAGCTTTAGCTCAAGATCGTAGATAAAATTGCCACTATCGGTAACAAGAGGCTTCCCATCACCTCTATAGCGTAATGTGCATGATTTTGCATACGATTCAAGCTTTCGAGCGGCAAGTTTGTGGGCAAACTGCACTACTTCAACGGGTAGCTTTACTTTGCCTAGCGATTTTACAACTTTTGACTCATCTACTAATACAACAAGTTCGCGGCTATTGCTGGCTAAAATTTTTTCCTTGAGCAGTGCTGCCCCAGCTCCTTTGATCATCTGTTTTTTAGGGTCTAGCTCGTCGGCTCCATCAAAGGTTATGTCTATTTGTTCGATGGCATCAATCGAAACAGAGGGCAGGCCAAGGTCTCGTGCAAGCTTTTCTGATGCGTGTGATGAGGCAACTGTAACGATATTTAACCCTTCTGATTCGTAGCGCATAGCAAGAGCCTGAATAAAACAGGCGGCGGTAGATCCGGTGCCTAATCCTATAACCATCCCATCTTCAACGAGGGCACAAGCTGCACTACCTATACGATTTTTTATTTCATCCATTGCAACGTGACTCCATATATGCTATATAAACGTAAAAACCATACATTAACCACATATGCCTACTCAGCTCAAGACATTTTCGCAGTATATTGATTCAATCTTGCAACCAGGATCTTTTCAGGATGTTTGCATCAACGGAATACAGGTTGAAGGAAAGAAGAAAATTTCACACCTAGCGGTTGCCGTAACAGCTAGCGTTCATACAGTTAAAAAAGCAAGAAGCATAAAAGCAGACTGTCTGCTTGTGCATCATGGCCTCTTTTTAAAGGGTAAAGATACAGTTGTTCATGGAAGCTTAAAAGAAATGTTGGCGCTTCTTCTTTCAAGTGATATTAGCTTGATGGGGTATCATCTGCCTCTGGATGCTCACCAGGAGCTTGGCAATAACTGGCCAGCAGCAAAGCTTTTAGGGTGGACTGACTTAGAGCCTTTTGGGCAATTTCAGGGTATGAAAATTGGTGTAAAAGGGTCGTGCCCACCGATGAGTCAGGATCAATTTAAGAAAAAACTTGAAAAATTTTATGGCCATCCAGCAGCGTCCGTTTTTGGTGGTCCAAAAATTATTCGAACCTGTGCTCTTATTTCTGGGGGTGCCCATAAATACATTGCAGAGGCTGTAGAAGACGAAGTTGACTGTTTTATCACAGGTACAACAGATGAGCCAATATGGCACACGGCAAACCAGGATAAAATTAATTTCTTTGCGCTTGGTCATTCTGCTACTGAAACAATTGGTGTGCAGCTTTTAGGTCAGCATCTCGCAGAGCAGTTTGATCTAAAAGTTAGCTATATTCACGAAAATAACCCATTTTGATCAGCGTAGCTTGTGCTTCTCCTTATCTCAAACCCTCTTTGTGCGCTCAGTGCCTCAGTGGTTAATTGTGCAACAAGGCCACACAGTAGTTACAAAAAATAGTGACTATGCGGTACCCTTATCGAAAAAATGAGAAGGGACCAATGACCGAGAATATTGTCGATATCCTCCAATCGCGAGGCCTTGTAGATTCAATCACGCACGAAGAGCTAAAAACTGCCGCAAATAAGCCTATGAAGGTGTATTGCGGCTTTGATCCCACAGGTGATAGCCTTCATGTTGGAAATATGGTTGCTATTATGGGGCTTGCCTGGTTTCAAAGAGCTGGCCATCAGCCTGTTGCCCTTGTGGGTGGTGCTACGGGGATGATTGGCGATCCATCAGGAAAGCAGTACGAGCGCGCTTTGCTTGATGAAGAGACCCTGCGAAAAAACCAAATGGGCATACAAAAAAATTTAGAGACTATTCTTTTAGCGGACCCTACACTTGTACCTCCATTATTTCTTAATAACTACGACTGGTTTAAAGATTTTTCTTTTCTTACTTTTTTGCGTGATGTAGGCAAACACTTTCGTGTTGGCACTATGATGGCAAAAGATAGCGTAAAAGCACGCATGGAGTCAGAAGAGGGAATGAGCTTTACCGAATTTAGCTACCAACTACTTCAAGGGTATGACTTTTATCACCTGCATGCAAATCATGGTGTTCAGGTTCAGATTGGTGGAAGCGACCAGTGGGGCAACATAACAGCAGGTATTGAGTACACAAGAAAAGTTACCGGCAAACAGGTCTACGGCCTTACCATGCCCCTTTTAACGCGCAGCGACGGGCAAAAATTTGGCAAGTCAGAACAGGGTGCCATATGGATGTCACCTGATAAACTATCACCCTTTGAATTTTTTCAATACCTTGTGCGAATTGCCGATGCTGATGTTATCCGCCTTTTGAAAATGCTGACATTTATTGACCTAGGCACTATTCGAGAGCTCGAACATCAGATGTCGCAACCCGGCTATGTTCCTAATACCGCTCAAAGGTTGTTAGCTGAAGCTATTACAAACCTTGTTCATGGCCAAGAAGGGGTGAAAAAAGCACTTCAGGCGACACTCTCGATGATGCCGGGTAAAGTTGTTGAGTTAACGGGTGATGCAATTCGTGAGTTTATTAAGGATGTGCCTAATGCCTCACTTGCAAAATCGGAAGTTTCTGGCGTAAAGCTTATTGACGCAGTAGTAAAGGCTGGTTTTTCGGCTAGCAAGGGCGATGTTCGTAGACTCATCAGAAATGGTGGTGTTTGGTTGAATAATGCAAAAATTGACGATGAAAATTTTACAATTTCTGATGATTTGTTTATAGATGGCCGCTATCTTTTAGTAGCTCTTGGGAAGAAACATAAGTCGGTGATCGAAGTTAGCACTTGATTGTTATTAAGGGACATATGAAAATGTCGCACGAAATTTGCAGATGACCAAAAAGTAAGGAGTCCAAGGTTTTATGGAAGAAAACGACAAGGTGCAAACCATTACGAAAAAGCAGTTGATAAACTCTATTTCGCAAGAAAAAGGAATTCACCCAAACGATGTTCGTCAGGTGATTCAGGCATTTTTGGACAAGATGACAGATTTTCTGTCTACAGGTGATCGGTTAGAGTTTCGCGATTTTGGTGTTTTTGAAGTGGTAGAAAGAAAGCAAAAAATTGGACGCAATCCAAAAAATGCTGCTGTGCCAATTCTTATCCCAGCTCGCAATGCAGTAAAGTTTACTCCGGGTAAAAAAATGCGTCATGCTATCGAAACTGATTTGCATACAGAACAACTTCAATTAACCAGAAAATAATAGTATTTAGGCATAGCGCAACATGAGCTTTTCACGTATTTTTCTTTTTATTAGCATAGTGCTGTTCGGAGCAATAGGTGTTGCGGCGTATGCCAAACGCAATAAATCTGTTAAAACTGAAAAGGCGAGTGTTGAACCAAGTCAATCTCAAGTAATAGAAATTGATTTGGCAACTCTTCAGCCGGCATCTACTGCAAAAGCTTTGCCAGCCCAAGCCGAGCAGGTTGCAGTACAGAAGCAGGCAGTAGCGTCAGTTGTGTCAGAGGCCTCACAGTTACAGGTTTTGGAGTCACAAGCCTTGGAACCTCCAAGCTTGGAGCCTCAAAGCTTGGATCCTCAAGCTTTACCCAGCGATATACCAAATTATGATAGGGTAGATCTACTGTTTCAAAAGAACTCGCCACTTCCTATTGTAGAAACAGTACAGTACAAAAGCAAAGTTTCATGGAAAAAAGGCAGATCTGCTTGGCTTGTTGATTATGCTGCACATCATAAAACACACCTACATTTTATAGCGCGTAGCATGAATGGTAAGGTTGATTATGTACCAAGGCCAGCTTCGGAAGGCCAGCAGTTTAATGTGTTGTCATCTGATGTGAATTTTTATTTCTATCTGCTTGTAGATCTTTCTCGCTCAAAGATGTTACTATATGCTGTTATGCCAGATGCACAAGAGCGTGTGCTTTTAAAGACATACCAAGTAGGACTTGGTAGACTTGATTCATCTAAGGCAAGTGGTTCGCTTACCCCAACAGGTAAATACAGCCTTGGAAATAGGATAGCCGTTTATCAACCAAAAATGATGGGCACTTTCCGTGGTAATAGAACAGAGATGATTACAGTTTTTGGTACACGCTGGATACCATTTGAAAAAGAATTGGGAATCTGCAGCGAACCTGCTAAAGGCTATGGAATCCATGGTACTCCCTGGGCTTTAAATAGCGAAGGCAGACTCGTTGATAATGTAGATAGCCTGGGTAAATACCAAAGCGATGGTTGCATTAGACTGAGCGCACAAGATGTAGAAGAGCTGTTTGCTATTGTATCTACTCACCAGTCAGTAGTAGAGATAGTAAGTGATTTTTCAAAAGTGTTGCTTCCAGGAAATGACAAAATGTATTAATATGGTGGAATACTTTTAAATAATGGGGAAGAATATGACGAAAGAAACAACTCTTGCTGATAAACAAAACTACTATCTCCCTCACGAAAAGCAGATTTTTGAGTATATTAAGACAATTGAGCACTTAAAAAAGCAAAACAAAGATAATCCGCTTTTTAGCACAGAAATCCGTCAACTCGAAGACAAGCTCGTAAAGTTACAAAAAAAAATATACAGCGAATTGACTCCTTGGGAGCGCGTTCTTATATCTCGCCACCCTCAACGTCCTCACACACTTGATTACATAAAAAATATTACCGATAATTTTGTAGAGCTTTTTGGTGATCGTACGCAAGGTGACGACCCCTCTGTTATAGGTGGCTTTGCTACTATAGATGGCGTTAAGTGTATGCTGATTGGTCAAGAAAAGGGCGATGACACCGAATCACGTGTGCGACGTAACTTTGGCATGGTAAACCCTGAGGGTTTCAGAAAAGCTATGCGTCTTATGAAGCTTGCCGAAAAGTATGGCCTGCCTATTGTTTCGCTACTAGATACACCCGGTGCCTATCCTGGGCTTGAAGCTGAACAGCGTGGTCAAGGATGGATTATTGCTAAAAATCTTCAAGAGATGTCGCAGCTTGCAACACCTATTATTGTGCTTATTATTGGTGAAGGCTGTTCGGGCGGAGCTCTTGGTATGGGAGTAGGGGATGTTATAGGAATGCTTGAGCACTCTTATTATTCTGTAATTAGTCCGGAAGGGTGTGCATCTATTCTTTGGAAGGATGCCGCAAAAAAACAAGAAGCCGCAGCGGCACTTAAACTAAACGCAGAGCATTTATTAGAAGCTGGCATTGTAGATGATGTAATTCCTGAGCCACTAGGTGGCGCACATCACAACACACAAGCTGTTTATGATTCTGTAAAAAAATTCATCGGCGAGAAGTATGCAATGCTTTCTCGCATTTCACCACCACTATTACTTGAGCAGCGTTATACAAAGTTCCGTATTATCGGACGCTATAACGAGCGCGAGCCTCAGGTTTCATCAAAAACAGCGATGTAACGGTATGCAAAAAAGTCAGCATGAGCCCTTCATGAGACGTGCTATTGAGCTTAGTGAAAAAGCGGGAATCACCGATAAAACAGGTGGCGTATTCGGAGCTGTTATCGTTAAAGATGGCCAAATTATTGCCGAGGGCTATAACCAGGTTATGAAAACTAACGATCCAACCTGGCATGCCGAAATGCACGCTATCCGTGAAGCAAGCCAAAAGCTAGCCACTCCGCATCTTGAAGGCTGCACACTTTATACAAGCGCTGAGCCTTGTCCTATGTGTTTTTCTGCTGCCTATTGGGCACATATTGATGCCATTTACTACGCATCGACCGTAGATGACTCCAAAAAATATGGCAATTTCCAGGATATCACGATATACGAAGACCTTAAGAAGAAGCCCGAAGATCGCGTCATAGCGTGTCACGAGTTTATGCGAGATGAGGCATGCGTTGTCTGGAAAAAATTTGCTCAGATGCCCGACCGGGCCCATTACTAGATATCAGCAGGCTATAATAAAAAGACAAGCAAGATAGAGCTGATAGTCTACGTCGGTCAGCTAAAGTAAAAGTTTAGGCTCATTTTCTGACTATTCTGCAAGAAAATGCAGAATAGTCTCGACTAAAACGCATTTTACTGCATAATAGTTAATATGGAAAGATATCAAAAAAATGCCATTGTGCGTGATTTAGACAAAAAAATGATTCTTCTTGCGGGGCCTAGGCAAGCTGGGAAAACCACCTTAGCTCATGAAATAGGCACCCTTTTTTCACCGACAGTTTACCTTAACTATGACCGTCTTGAAGATAGAAAAATCATTAAGGCTGAGTCCTGGCACCCCACTACTCAGCTGCTTATACTTGATGAAATTCATAAAATGCCAAAATGGAAAAATTACCTGAAGGGCATTTATGACACTAAACTCAGTCATCTTAAAATACTAGTCACGGGTAGCGCTCGCTTAGAAATTTTCAAAAAGGTGGGGGATTCGTTGGCAGGAAGGTTTTTTTTGCATCGCCTTTTGCCTTTAAGTCCTTCAGAGCTTTTTAAAGTTGGCATGGAACCAGATGTACAAAGACTAATAGAAAGAGGTGGCTTTCCTGAGCCCTATTTAGATGATAATCCAGTAGATGCCAAGCGTTGGAGAATGCAGTATATTGATAGTCTTATTAGAACGGATGTTTTGGATTTTGAAAATATCCATAATTTGAATTCTATGCAGCTGTTATTTGAGCTATTAAGAAAAAAAGTTGGTTCTTCAATATCTTATGCATCTTTGGCTGAAGATATCGGTATAGCGCCCAATACTGTAAAAAAATATATCCAAATTCTAGAAGCTCTTTTTATCGTTTTTAGAATTACCCCTTTTTCAAAAAATATTGCCCGCAGTATTGCTAAAGAGCCAAAGATGTATTTTTTTGATACAGGTCTTGTAGATGGGGATGAGGGTGCTAAATTTGAAAATTTTTCGGCATTGTGCCTTTTGAAACATACATTAATGAAGATTGATTACGAGGCAGAGCCTTATTCATTACACTATCTTAAAACAAAAGAGGGTGCGGAAGTTGATTTTGCCCTTGTTAAAGACAACAAGATTGAAGTAATGATCGAGGCAAAAGTTTCAGACAGTAATCCTGCAAAAGCTCTTGTGTATTTTCGCGAGAAATATAAGTTTGCTGCATTTCAGGTTGTAAAGTACTTGCGCACCCCAGAAATACGCAAGGGCATTGAAATAGTTGACGCTAAACAGTTTTTTCAACACTTATAATTAACACGATTAGGGTGGAAAGGTCACTGTTCTAGAGCGGTTTTAACTGATTGATCAAATATAACAAAAAATACAAACAAGATAGGCATGATAGCCTGCGGCTGCATGATATGCAGGATAAAAACGAAAATTTAGGCTAAAGGTGATTAGTACATAATGCTCATCATGCGAATAAAGAGGAGGCAGACATATTACCTCCCCTTGAAGAGACCTTACTTTATGCTTTTGCGTGCACAAAGTGAAAGTAAAAGCCAAGACCAGCCAGAAAGAATCATATCAATTCCAACAAATAGTCCAATAACCCAAAGGCCAGAAACTGGCCACTGATGGTAGATAGCCATACCTAAAACGAAGGTTACTATGCCGTTAAAGCATACCCAGCCCCAGTGTTCAAACTGCATCATTAATGATGAGAGTATTTTAAAAAGGCCTGATACAAAGCAAAATACTGCGATCAGTAGGGTGATGTTAATGGCAGCTTCTGCCGGCCGCACTATGCAAACGGTTCCTGTTACCAAATATAAAATCCCTAAAAGTAGCGAAAGAAATAGGCCGCTCCATTTGCGGGCCATAAAGGCCTGCACGATTTGGACAATGCCGGCACCAGCTACTAGCAAGCCAAAAAAGAATATTGAAAAAATGGTTGCCGCAAAGGCAGAGTTAATAACAAATCCGCCAAGTGTTATCAAAAGCAATCCAAGAACAAAGAACCAGCCCCAGTTTTTACGTACATTTTCTGTTTCGCGAAAAAATGTACTAAGAGCGTTATTTTCCATAGGTATACCTCCTGTTGTGTATAGGCTTTCTATAAACAATAGATTCTTTTATAAGAACCAATTTTTCACCTGGTGGAAGTAATATTTATTTATTGAAATATAATTGAGTTTGTGGTAAAATTTTCATATTATATAATTTTTATAGGTTATTAGATGAGTGTATACCAGTCAATTCAGGCAATTCAATCGTATAATAGCAACGCAAGCCAGCTTCTTTGTGTGGACCAAAATCAAAACCTACGTGTTGTTGGCACTCCTGAGCGTCTGGTCCGCTGGATTCAGTCAATTTTTATTGGCAAAGAAGCAGCTTTTAGTGACTGTAAAGCAGACAACGTAGCGCAAGCTGTTGGTCAGCTACTGCAAAATCAACAGCTTTCAAACAGTCAATCATGGAATTGTATCGATTTTTTACGAAGTTTGCAGGGGCGAGTAAGAAAAGCCGATCAAAAGAGCGATTTAGCAAATAGAGCACACCAAGCGGCACTACGTGTATTACAGCCCAAAAAAGAGCTTGTTTCAAGGGCAATCAACCACCTCACAAGTAATCCGGAATATACGCCGGAACACGCTGGTGCTTTACGCTTTTTGACAAATAGCATGCATGCAATTGAAGCAGCAAAGCGAGTAGCGTTGCCATCCTGGTTTCATGCCACCCCAAACGAGCATAATGTAACTTCTATTCTTCGTTCTGGCCAAATACAACAAAACCACGCAGTTAGAGGGTATGGAGCCTACGTTTCCTCATCTGATGAGGCGGGTGAAATCATGGGATATGGGCGCTTTACTTTTGCTCTTGATGATGATCATATAAGCCCAAATCAAGCGGCCTACTTTGTGCCAAACCCCGAAACAAGTTTACTTAGCTGGGGACTTAACCGTTTAGTTGGATGGAAGTGTTCTTCTATTTGGGTAAGGGTAGCCAATCATATTCCTGTGCAAACAGATAGTGTCGCATACCTCAGCTACTCACCAACCGAAGAGCAGACTAATTATGTAGCGCGCGCCTTACTTAAAGAGCAATTTCCATGGATTCAGTGGGTGAGTCGGGCTGAGTCTAATAAAATCAGCGATGTATTTCGTGAAGTTTCAAGCCGAAGGCTTCCTGCCCACTGGCAGCCCCTGCAGCACACCCCTCATGATGTGTTGCCTGCTCATTTTAGAAAGTAAGAGATGCTGATACAGGCTGTAAGATTCTTCTTTAGCTTTGCAGTAACAATTTAATACGTCATTTCTAAAACAGTTTAAAATCCAAATTGCACCTCAGGGGAGCTTGTAGGGCAGGTATGATTTTGAGTGCCAATAGCTTTCGAAATTTTTTGCCGTAGGCACATGCCAACATATTTTCCGAAATATGCCCTTAAAGTAGCTCTCGAATAGATATACTCTAATTTTTTATAATCTGTTGCAAATTAAAAATCACTACTATACTGTGCCATCTAGAAACCCAAAATGGAGTAGTTTCTATGATGAAAATTTCATTTCGATTTGGCCTATTAGGTCTGCTTGCACTGTGTACAAGCTTGCAGCCTGTAGCCCTTTATGCAAAGCAACACGATAAAAAAATAGCAGAAGAAAAGCTGTACCAAAACAAGAATGACAAACACAAGAAAAAGAAAAAGCACAAAAAGAAAAAGTGCATTAAAGCAGAAACGATTAGTGCAGATAACCTCTGTGCAGGTGATGCGTGCATTGGAACCCTTAATGTAAACAACAACGAAATTGTTAATGGTAATACCACTATTTTAGGTGAGCTTACAGTTAATGGTGATGCTGTTTTTCGCAGCAACCTCGATGCAAATACCATTACAGCAGTTGACATCACAGCTGATACCATTACAGCAGGTGACATCATAGCCGAAACTATTTCTGCCGAAAGTATTGATGCAGATGACCTTTTAGCTAAAAACCTGAAAGCCGATACAGCATCATTTAAGCTAGAAACGGCTGATGTTTCTTATGAAAATGTAAATGTAATCCAAAAATTGCTACAGTGGCAGGCTGAGCGTTTTGCAACGCAAGAGTATGATCACTTCCCAGATGGTGCTTTTCCTGTAATGCATAAAATGGGTCCGGGAGAGGTGTATGACTACACATCAGCTAGCCCTTTAGCTGTGCCGGCTGATGGTAATACATGGACAGATATTGTTCATGGGATTATCGATTTTGATACCGCCACAACAAAAGAGCAGCTTGATTTTTGGGCAGGTGCGACAAGTTACCTTTATCACCTAATGGTTGATGCTCCTTTTTCTGCTAATGACACCAAGGTAACAACAGGTGCTCTTGGTGGTTTTTCTGCAGTAATGCCAGAAGGCCAGCAGCAGTATGCAGCAGATACACTGAAGATAATACTGAATGCACTAGAGGCTCTAGATCCTAACGATTTAACTCCCACAGATCGCGTTACCCTATTTAACCATATTACTCTAGCGAAGTTTTATATCATCGCCTGGGAAGCTGGCAATACCATTACAGGAGATATGGGAATAGAGTATTTTGGAGATCCAAACCCCCAAAATATTGCAAACTATCTATATAGCTCAGCTTACTATCCTCCATTTCTTAACGTGGCTCTAATTACAGCGTATGGTTTTAGCACAGATGCCGAGGCGCTTTTGCCGACGGCTCGATCATTGCCAGGCCTTTTTAAGCTCTACCCAAAAGTTTTGCAGCAGCAGCTTGATGTTGCCCTTGCTGGTATGAAAAAAGGGTACTACCCGCACGTATTGCGTGCACGCCCTTTTTCAGCAGGATTAGACGAAGCTACATTTGGTGATCCAGCTTATGGCTATGAGCCAGAGATTACTGCATTGGTGCAATCTGGCAATTTTCCACCAATTAACGATCCACGTTTTTTTGCGGAATATGATCATGATCAGCTAGAAAACATAAGCTTTGACGATCAGTTACTCCTTAACAACATCTACGCGGGCAGATTTACCTATGAAGGGCTAAATCCTGCACCCTTTTTGGAGATGTTTGTGGAGCAAAATGTAATGAGCCAAGAAGAGGCTGACTACATCCAAGAGCAAGCTCGTTTAACGTATGATACAGATGTTAAGCCAGCTCTTCTTAACTGGCTAAATACTTTGTATTTAGATTCTGATAGCCCATTTGTGCGTGCACTGCGCATGACACGATATGATGACTATCCAGGTGAGTGGGGCTACAAGTTTCTTGTAAATGACGATGGCGAAGTGCAAGGTTTGGTAAATGCTGGTCCCTACAATGGCCAAACAGTTTATGTAAACCCGCTAGGCGTAGACCTTGTTATTAAAGATGTAAACGGAACAATTATTCCGGTAGATCTTAAAGACGTAACTCTTTTACGAGATGAAGTAGCAGGTGAAGAGCACTACACAAATATGGCAGAAATTGTGCTTCGCCTAAACCGCGATACACCTATTCCATATTATGTAAAAGTATCAAATGCAGGGCCTACACCTTTTGATAACTGGGAAGTACAGTTTGATGCAACAGCCGCAAGCTTGCCTGAAAAGCTCCATGAGTCAGGCGCTTCGTTAGTTGACTTCTTTAACGAGTCTATCGACTATTACCTAGATCAGTGGGTAGTGGCAACCTTCCCGCCAAATACAACATGGCAGCAGGTTTTTGCAACCCGAGAAGAGGCCATTGAAGCTATAAAAACACAAGGCCGTTTAACGGGCGATCTTGAAGATCCATCTAAGGGTGGCGTCTATGCTTTTGTGCAGCACTATAAGCCTATATCAGATGTTCAGGGACCGTTGTATGACTTTTCTCAAATTGAGGCCTACTATACCCAAAGTTGGGATGGCGTACCTCAGTTAAAGCTTGATGGCAATGGCCGAATCGATGGCCCACCAATAGTAGATCGCGACAACAATGTGTTATACGATCCAAACGCCCCAGTAGATCCTATAACAGGTCTTATCAATGTTGACGCACTTTTTGCTGCATCAACAGTAGATAATGATAAAGCTGAATACTACCGCTTTATGAGCTCAAGAGATATCGTAGCTGGTAAATCGGCTCGGCTTTACTACTTTTATTATGACTATATTAAGCACTCATTTGAGGACTACCTAACACTAGGTGCAAATCCTTGTTTAGATCACTTTTATAGCCCATATATAAGAAGTATCTTTGAAAAACTATCTGCGCATCAATACTTTAATAGTCAATATGCATCAGGCGCTTCATATAACACCCAAACTGGAGTTATAAAGTTTCAGCATTATATTAACTATGAAGATCCAAGAACGGCTACCATTGGTGATCGAACAACGATTCTTCATGAGTTCATTATGGGCCATGCTCTGCAAACTCCGTTAGAGTCGATCATAACAAGTGTTGGCGCGAGTCCATGGATGGCAGCTGCAATTGGCAACAGCGCAACAGCTGAAGGCTGGGCGGTGTTTATGGAACTATTTTTTGGACCAAACAATATAAGTTATCTTTCTAAAACAGATAACTACTTTAACTACGATCCAGCAACCTTTGGTACGCCGGATCCTGTAGTTATGGTGCCGGCTCTTGCGGATTCAGCACGTATTGCTGCTCGCTTAAAGTGGGATACAGCGCTGCATTCATCAAAGTTTAAGGCAACACTTGCTGAGCATTGTGAAGGGTTTAGGGTAGATACCTACAATACCTTCCCGATAACAACAGAAGTTGCACAGCGCGTTGTTACAGGCCCAACACAGGGTCTTAACTATGGCCTTGGCTTTTTACAGATTATTGGCCAGTATCAGGGTCTTCCTGATGCACTAGGTCAGGCACTGTATGATAGCTTGCAGGCAAATGGACAAAGAGCAACAAAGTACTACTTTGATCTCTTGTTGCTTGATGCACAAGGCTACTTCATATCAAGCTTGGACCCTATTTATAATGAATGGGCAGAAAAGGTCAAAAATGGTGTTGCACCATTTGATGATCCAAACTACCCAGGCTATCCGGTAGATGCTTTTGATGCTAATACTAACCCATATGTTCCAGGAACAGATCCTGCGGCATATGAGTATATCAACAATCCGTATAAGTCAGGTGGATTTGAGTTTATCTTCCCTGATTGTCCGGTTCAAAACAATGGTGTCTGTCCTCCTGCTGCATAAAGCATGAGTAAAGGTATCGTATAAACCAAAAGAGGGCCATTCGGCCCTCTTTTTTTTGTCATTTTCTATTTAAGGATGTAGCACCACTCACTTAATCCGGGAACAAAGATTGATGGATTAACGGATTTGATTTAGAGCCCTTCAGAGACAATTGCATAACCCAAGTTCAGTGGCAATCAGCGACAAGGCAACAAAGAGAGTCCGAGAAGAGATGAGGAAGTGGAATAAAAAGCGCCTGGCCTGCATTAGGAATTAAAGTCTATTGGGTATATCTAATGCATAATGCAGGCCAGGCGCCTTTCACTTTTCATCAACTTATGCTTAATGCCTAATGCCGGCCCGGCCCTTTTCACGGCCCTTTTCATTTCAGTATCTTAGGTCAACAAAAATCCTTAAGTTGACACCATTGGGCCCGGCCTAGGGTGTTGATTTAAGCTACATTTGAACACTCGACAGCATTGGCAATATTTGTCCCTTTAAATGATGTAAAATAGCGATGTCGAAGTTTGCCTATCCGCCCACTTAATTTTTCCTCCACCCATCCTTGTG
>JBGSSB010000164.1:0-18529 GCA_041737255.1 Chlamydiales bacterium
TTCGAAAGTTTGTACATGATCTTTATCTGTGAAATTGACATACTCTTTCATGAGTTACCCTCTGTTATTTGTTTTTTGACGAAAACCTTACTGAGGGTACACTCTTTTTATTTCAAACACAACTTCTGATCATATCTCGTATAGATGCGCCCCATGGGATATCGCTCTAGTTGAAACCAGGTTACTTCAAGCTCTTTTCCATTTTGAACAACTTTCTTTTTAGAAAAAAGACACTCTTTAAATAATGGTCCCTGAAATGAGTACTGCTTAGCAGATGATTCATGAGATGACTGTCTTTCTTTTTTGTGAGGAACCTCGTTTATCCACTGGTCATAAAATTTTCCATCATCTTCAATCTGTACATAGGCTCCATTAAGTGCCTCTTTTACGAATTCAAGCTTTTTTTCATCTGGGTAGCTTGCGATTATTTTACCAAAATACTCTAAAGCATAATGTTCGGCATGGGTAATTCTTAAATCTTTAAGCAGCTTTTTTTGAGTATTTTCGGGTAATTTCTCAACTACCTTCCTAAATTTTAGCGTAACATGGTTAGTTAACACAGTTTTTTTGCCAAATAGTGGCTCAACTATAGTTTTTCTGAAAAATTGAACAATAGATCGTAGTACTGGTGAGGTTTTCGTCATCCGCAATATGATAGGCGAATGAATTCCCTCTATGTCAATACCCTCTTTTTCTAGAGTAATTGTTCTTTTTTTAGAATGATTCGAAAACGTAAGTGATTTATTTTTAACAAGTTCGTTAATAATAGATCTAATTTTATCTACTGAGAGCTTCTTTCCCAGTCCCCCATCATCCAGAACCTTCAATCGAAAAATTTGTCCGTGACTTTTTACTTCTACGTAGCCTTTTTCATCAAATTTATCGAAAAGCAGCTCGTAATTTTGACTAGAAACACCCTCAACCATGCAAAACCCCCTATATGCAAAAAAAAATGAGGCCATTTCTGACCCCACTTTGTCCATAACAACGAATACACCTCGTTAAAGGTGTAGATGTGACTACTTAGACTTCTTAGCAGCACTCTTTTTAGCAGCAGGCTTGCGAGCTACAGGCTTGCGAGCAGCTGGCTTCTTAGCAGCAACTGTCTTACGAGCTACAGCTTTCTTAGCTACAGCTTTTTTAGCAGCAGGCTTACGAGCAGCAGGCTTGCGAGCAGCTGGCTTCTTAGCAGCAACTGTCTTGCGAGCTACAGCTTTCTTAGCTACAGCCTTTTTAGCAACTGTCTTACGAGCTGCAGGCTTAGCTTTCTTAGGAGCTGCTTTCTTTGTTGTTGTTGTTTTCTTTTCTACCATTTTTTTTCTCCACTTTTGGTTTTAGTTAAATGTTTACTGTATATACTTTTTTCCTTACTGCTTTTTTTGCAAATTGTCAACTCATAATTTAAGATAAATTTTAAATTGACCTTCAAACACATGCCTCAACATGAAAATTTTTTTAACATTTTTAAAAATAATTTCGCGTAATTGACAAAAATAGACCCAACCATTAGTAGTTGGCATACATATAATATGCATGCACATATCAAAAATGAGGCCCATGAAAAAGCAAACCCGCAAAAAACCTACCTATTTTGAAGGCTCGTACGAAGATTTTGGCATTTTACTATGGCAGGTAACCACAAAATGGCGTCGCCAAATAGAATCAGTACTCAAACCTCTTGATCTTACCCACACACAGGTTTTACTACTTAAAGCAATAAGTGAACTGACGTTTGATGGCACAGATGTAACGCAAGCCGAACTTGCCCGAGAAGCCGACCTCGATATCACAATGACCTCTCAAATACTGCGAACACTCGAGCAAAAAGGTTTTATAGAAAGACGTCAACGCATTGGGGATGTTCGATCTAAATTCCCACACTTAACAAAGCTAGGATCGCAACTTACTGAGCAAGCAATCGGGGTTATAGAAGAGATAAACAGCACTTTTTTTGAGTGCCTCAGATCAGATACAAAGAAATGTCTCGATATCCTGCAGAAACTAGCTTTATAGATGTAATTTCTGCTCAGGTTCCGTAGTAAAAAGAGCTGGAATCCGATTATCTTTTTAGTGTACGATGCTGTCACTCTATGAGGAACTTGAGTTATGACTCTTACACCTCCTGTCCTTGCAACAGACGCCCTTAAAAAAGTATACGGCAAAAAAAATCCAATCATAGCTGTAAATGAAATTTCCTTTGATCTTAAACAAGGTGAAATTTTGGGACTTCTTGGCCCCAACGGCTCTGGCAAAACCACTACCATTCAGATGCTACTAGGGACATTAGCACCCTCATCAGGCTCAATCACCTATTTTGGCAAAGACTTTTTCACCAACCGCTCAGAAGCCCTGCAGTATGTCTCTTTTGCCAGCACCTACACAAGCCTACCTTTTGTGCTGACTGTAGAAGAAAACCTCAAGTGCTTTGGACTTTTATATGGCATTAAAGATGCGATGAGTAAAGCCACACCTCTACTTGAGCGTTTGGGAATACTAGATAAAAAAAAGACAAGGATATCTGCGCTATCTGCAGGCCAAATTACAAGACTTATGCTTGTTAAGGCTTTTTTTACCGATCCCAAAGTAGTTTTACTTGATGAACCCACAGCCTCACTTGATCCTGACGTTGCACGAGATGTCTGTAGATTCTTATTAGAAGAAAGAAAACGTACAGGTTTATCTATTCTCTTTACATCCCATAAAATGCAAGAGGTAGCAGAGCTTTGCGATCGAGCTATTGTCCTTAAAAAAGGGCAAATTATCGCCGACGACCTTCCAAAAAACTTAGCCAAAAGTATTTCGTTACATCGACTGCGTCTTACCATTGTTGACGGCATGAAACGCACACAAAAACTCGCCCACGAGGCTAATATTAGCTTTGAAGTTGACCACCGCCATATCACCTGTTCTCTTGAAGAAAAGCAAATACCTCCATTTTTGAACCAGATAATGCAGGCGCAAGTATCCTATGTAAGCATACAAATCGAAGAGCCTACATTAGAGGATTACTTCATTAAAATAGCAGGAAAAGACTTATGAAGTTGCATCGCGTGTTAGGTGTATTTTTTCGATATTTTTACGTAATAAGAAAAGGCCTGCATCACCTATCTGACCTTTTTTACTGGCCTCTTATCGACATTCTCCTATGGGGTTTAACCTCTGTATGGATTCAGTCCCAAAATTTTCAGGGGCACAACATGCCCCTTATTTTAATGACAGGCCTGATCTTTTGGCAGATAAGCTGGCGTGGCTCTGTTGATATTTCAGTATGTCTTTTGCAAGAGTTTTGGCAGCGAAACCTGGTAAACTTTTTTTCTACCCCACTAAAAGTCTCAGAGTGGATAGCAGGGATACTTCTTTTATCTCTTTGCAAACTAACACTTACCATAGCCTTTGCATCAGTTGCTATATACGTACTTTACACACTTAATGTATTCACGGTGGGATGGGCATTTTTACCTTTTGGCGTATCGCTTTTACTCTTTGGATGGGCAATTGGGTTTTTAGCATCAAGCGCTATTATATACTGGGGTCATGTAGTAGAAATGTTTGCATGGATGGTAGGCGGGCTTTTTGCCCCTTTTAGCGCAGTCTTTTATCCGGTTGATGTTTTACCCGGCTGGGCGCAAGCTATTTCATGGTGCTTACCAACAACCTATATTTTTGAAGGGATGAGGCAAATCCTCCATAAAGGAGCTTTTCCGATGGATTATTTTTTAATAAGCCTCGGCCTCAATGTGATTTTTCTAGGAGGAGCTATCTCCTTATTTCAGTTTATGTTTGAAAAGAGCCGGCATAAAGGACTAGGCCGGCTGGAATAGGCTCACACGCACAAGAGCCCTTACCTTAGGGCTCTTGTGCCTTCAGCGCTTCGAAGTGTGCCCCTATTATTTTCATGGCCTGGCCCATCTGTGTTGCATTTCCACTAAGTATAGGCCGAAAGCGCCGCGCCTGGCATACAAGATCTGCAAAGTTAAGCTTCATCTCCGAAAATGGCACACCTTCTTCATGCATTGCAGTAACAAGTTTTCTTCCATAATCTGAAAAGAAAAACACCCCACTGCGTCCAATAGTAGCTTTGCAGTTTACCATAAAAACATCATCTGGCGCACATAAGCTATCTCGCCTTTCAAAAAGCACACGTAGTGCCTCTATATCTGGGGCCTCTTGATGATCTGGCCAATTTTCGTAGTGAAGATGCACTGTTTCGTAACTTTCATCACCTCGCTGCAGCAAAAGGCGACGCTCTACAATACGTGGGAAAAATTGATGAGGAGCAATGCCGCCTTCTTTAACAGCACGCTTTGCGCGCGTTTTATCTTCAATTACAGCAACATCAGGACTTTGATAACGCACTGTTTCGTTTACAAGTGTACACTTAATGCTTCTGCCTTGAGGATCTTCCACCACACGATCTTCCCAAAAGGGAAGGATTTCCCCATCTTCATAAGGAGAGCACAGGGTAACTAGTACCGGCACTTTATGCTGCAGCACTGAGTTAAAGTACAAACCAATCTGTTTTTCTGAATAGGGATGAGGAATAAGATGTGCTTTTGGACAATTTGGAAGATCCACAATTCTTTCTTGATCGTAGCTATGGTTCATGTTTTTTTTAAGTTTAGTACGCAAACTTTGCAGCTCTTGATCGTTCTTTGTATAGGCACTCACAAACGCCTTTAAGGCTTCCATAAAATCCTTGTCATTTCCTTTAGCATGAAAATCAGAAAGGGGTAGATGCAGACGCTCTATTTGTTTTATTGCCTTTTCCTTTAAACGCGGGCTTACTTTGTTTTTATGAGAGTCTTTTTGAAGCATTTTACTACAGGTTAGAGCTACTCGTTCAACCTGTAGTGACACCTCTATTGGTAAATCTAGAGTTGGCAGCATTCTTTCGTGGAGCCTAACAAATTTTATTAGTAGCTTACTTGCCTTATCCTTGTACTTGGTATGTAGCTGATCTTCTAAAGCCTTAATATACAAAGGCACCCACAAATCTTTTTGGGGGTGATTAAGCACATTCCAGCCAAACCAATTTTTTGAGATTGGCTTTTGATTGGATATAACTTTTCGCAGTTCTTTGTTCGGAAAAATCGCTTTTTGTCTTTTAATTTTCATAGAGCCCCCCAGGTATGTACGTCATTTCGCAGTATATTTATATAAGGTCAAATAGACGAGCAAAAAATAGCACTATTAGGTCTTGTTGCATAATTAACCATAGAGGAACAAAAGATCAGCGGCTCAGCGTTTAATTACGCAACAACACTGTTTCGTACCACAGAAAATAAGATTATGGTACAATTTCACAGTTAATTAATAAAAAGGCAAAATAATGAAATCAAAATACAAACATTTGCTAGTGTTAGTAATTACAGCACTTACTACCGGCTGTGCCAGCTATCAAGCGCAAAGCCTACCAATACTCTCACCGCAATCTGCACCCTACTCTGAAAAAAAGGAAGATATTGAAATTTCTTGTAAGGCTTTTACCGAAAATGACTGCAAACGCTACCTAGATAGAGACGTAATTGCCAAAGGCTTCCAGCCAATTCAAATTTCTATTAACAACAACTCGAAGCGATATCTGCTCTTTTCTAAAAACAACGTTGACTTGACCTGTGCAGACCCCTCTTATGTTGCAAGCGAAGTACACACCTCTACAGTTGCACGATCAACCGCCTATGGTGTTGGAGCGCTCTTTGTTTGGCCCCTTGCAATACCTGCCATAGTAGATGGAGTAAAATCAAGTAATTCAAATCAGGTTTTAGATAGAGACTTCTTCGAAAAAACATCCTTTGAACAGACAATTACTCCTTACGGCCACCTAAATGGATTACTTTTTATACCTATCGAACTTTTTAGAGAGTCTTTTTCGATCACCCTGGTCGACAAAGAAACAAAAGAGTCCATTGTCTTTGAGCTAAATGCTGTAAGAAACTAGCCTCGAGAATAAGCTTGTAAGCATTTGGCCCAATCTGCAGCCGAACACTCCTGCTCTGGCAGATAAATGACATCTCCTTGGTGCTTGCTTATGCCATAAAGATAGGCTTTGTCATAATAATCGAGGAGCAGGCAAATGGCATCCACGAGGTTACCTTGTTCTATATAAGATACGGCAGCTTTTGTACTTGCCCCGCCTAATCGTTTAGCAAGTTTCTGGGTTGCCTCTTTAAGATAGTCGATAGAAAAGGTGCTATAAAGTGACAAGATTCGAGCAATTCTTGCCTCTTTAGGGCTATTTATCACATACAGCGGAGCCTTTTGCATGGCCTCGTATGTAGCACCTGGAATTTGGCAGCGACCTATAGAGCGACTTTCATCTTCTACCCAGATGGGTAATTGCAAATTACTCTTTGACAAAACAGCCGCCATTTTGTTTTCAAACTGCTCGCTACTTGGCTGCATACATCCCGCAAGCTCGCCATATACACTTCCGCGATGACAAGCTAAGGCTTCCAAATCCAGTACTTGATTATTTTGCTGAGCAAGAGCTTCAAGTACTTCTGTTTTACCGGAACCTGTAAGCCCCCCAACAATAAAAAACTTAGCTGGCTTTTCAAGGGTTTTTAGGGCATGACGGCGAAAGGTTTTATACCCTCCACGAAGCTGCAATGAGGCAATACCCGCAAAGTCTAAAAAATAACGGATAAAGCCCGAGCGCATCCCCCCGCGCCAGCAGTAGACGTTAGCTTTGTTGTGTGCGCCTATGTATTGTTCGGCATCACTTAGCATCTGGCTGAGCTTTGGGCCAACAATTTTAATACCAATGCGAATGGCAATGTCTTTGCCCTCTTTTTTGTAGGCAGTGCCTACTAAAGCTCGTTCTTCATCTGAAAATAGCGGCAAAGAAATTGCCCCAGGAATATGAGCGTGTGCAAATTCCTTGGGGCTTCTTACATCAAGCCAAGGCCCCTCTGCTGCTAGAAACTCTTGCAGAGATACTGTCATTGAAGACGATCCATTCCACCCATATACGGCCTTAAGACCTTTGGAATAACGATACTGCCATCTGGCTGTTGGTTATTTTCTAAAATAGCTACTAAAAGACGCGATGTAGCAAGTCCTGAGCCATTTAAGGTGTGGACAAGCTCAGCTTTTTCCCCTTTTTTGCGGTAGCGTATTTGGCCTCTTCGTGACTGGTAGTCAGTACAGTTAGAGATTGAAGATACTTCGTAATAGCGATTTTGCCCTGGAAGCCATACCTCAACATCAATTGTACGGCTTGAAGCAAAGGACATATCGCCAGTTACAAGCAGCATACTGCGGTAATGGAGCTCTAGCCCCTCTAAAATACCCTCTGCACGTCCCACCATCTCACTAAAAAGATCGTGGCTTTGCTCTGGAGTGCAAAAAGCAAACATTTCTACTTTGTTAAACTGGTGCATGCGGATAAGCCCACGCTCTGTTGACCCTGCAGCGCCAGCCTCCCTTCGGAAACAGGGCGTGTAGGCTATATAACGAATAGGCAAAGACTCTTCTGCAAAGATTTCATCGCCATGCATGCCGTTTAGGGCAACCTCAGCTGTAGGTATGAGATAAAGAGGGTGTTCTTCTTCGGCCATTTTATACTGCTGGTTTTCAAACTTAGGAAGTTGCCCTGCATTAAAAAGCCCTTCTCGCTTTACAGCTATAGGCGGCATAATCTGCTGCCAGCCATCTTTGATATGATAATCGATCATGTAGTTAATGAGTGCCCATTCGAGCCGCGCGCCATTTGCACAGTATATAGGCCAGCCAGAGCCTGCAAGTTTTGCCCCGCGCTCAAAGTCGAAAAGCTTAAGCTTTTCGTTAAGCTCAACATGATTCTTGAAAGCAAAGCTAAATTCAGGCTTCTTGCCCCATGACTTTACCTCAACGTTATCTTTAGGGTCTAAAGCCACCTTGATGTCATCCATAGGCAGATTTGGAAGACGCGCTAAAAGATCTATAAATATTGCCTCAAGCTCTGTGAGCTGATGATCAAGTGTATGGATTTCATCAGAGTGCTTTGCCACCTCAGCTACGAGGTCATCGGCATTTTCCCCTTTTCGCTTAAGCTGACCTATAGTCTCTGATGCGGTATTACGGGATGCTTTAAGTTGCTCCACACGAGTTTTCTTTTCTCGAATTTCGATGTCTAGTTCAACCACAGGCTTAATATCAGCATCGGGAACTTTAGACTGTAGCTTCTTTGCCACTTCTTCTGGTGCTTTGCGAATAAGTTTGATATCCAACATGAAATGAGTCTCCGGAATACGTTTATCGTATATAATAACAAAAAATGACAGTTTGGTGTAACCTCCAGTTTATATATTTTTGATGAGGCGATCCCTCAAACTCAAAAGTTGAGGTTAAAAGCAGCATGAGCACACTAGCTTCAGGCAGACCCCGTGCCCTAAAACGGAGAAAATCACAAAACCGCCCAGAAAAACTTACTGTTGGGCAGTACCTACTCAAGCGACTATCCACCCTAGGGCTAACTCATTTTTTCCTCTCGCCAAACGAAAATTTAGCCTCTTTAAAACGAACCATCGAACAGCACCCTAAAATCACACTCGTCTCAAACCCTTCTGTTGAATCGTGCGCGGAAATGGCCGACGGCTATGGCAAGGCAAAAGGCATCTCAGCAATCGCTGTTCATGAAACAGGCCCCAAGGCCCTAGACCTTCTTATGCGAGCCTATGCAGAATCTGTCCCACAGGTGGTAATTTTTGCAAAAACCGAGCAGCAAAATATTTTAGAAAAGCTCTTTCGCCAATACAGCACAAGCTGGACTGAGCTTTCAGACCCATCTCTTGCAGCAAAAAAAATTGACCGCGTACTCGACTACTGCCTTTTTTTTAAAAAACCTGTTTGCATTGAACTGCCTGACGATGTTGTCGACTGCTTTATCCCGCAACACGTCTATCACCCCATGGAATTTGGCGTATCTGACCCCGACACCCTCGATGAAGCACTTTTAGAGCTAGAGGCGCTCTTTAATAAAGCAAAACACCCCCTCATTCACCTCGATCGCGATATAGTAGCCCACAAAGCCGAATCGCTACTTTTACATTTTGCAGAGAAATGGCATATACCCATCACAAGCAGTCACACGGCAAAAACCTTTTTACTTGAGTCTCACCCCAACTACTGCGGCAACATAACAGCTGAACTAGCGGCAAAATCTGACCTTGTGTGCGTAGTAGGTAAAGAGCACATCAACATGAAACACAAGGGGGCAAACATTTTGATTGGCTCCCAAGATGTTTCCATCAACCAACGTTTTTACCCTCAGCTATTGTTAAAAGAAGTGCTTTTAGCCCTATGCGATCTTGAGCCACATAAGCGGCACAAACTGTGGCAGTCAGGCTGCTGTCCTGACTCTTTATTAGAAGATGTGGTAATAACCTGTCGCGACAAAGAGCTTTTAGACGATATGACACCCTATTTTACAGGTGATGTGATATCAAGCGATACAGCAAGCCCTCATTACAGCCTAGCGGCTGCAATAGGCGCATCTAAGGCCTTGCCGCGCAAGAGACCAATTGTACTACTTGACGAAAGCGACCTGAGATCAAGCCTCACCGAACTTTACATCGCCCACGAAGAGTGCCTACCGCTACTTATATGTGTAGCTGGTAATGGAAGCTGGATAAAAGGGCTTTTCCCTGATATTCCCATATACCGCCGCCGTATTCCTGACGTACTGCCCTACGAACTTGTGGTCATATCTCTTGGCTAAACCCATACCTAAACAGGTAGAGAAATGGCATGCAAACACTCAGCGTCATGTTAACAAAATTTAAAATGAACAAATATACGGCCAAAATTTTTGCTATCTTTTTCTACACGATGATAGAGGGCCTTTATCTCTTTGCGCTCTAAAAAACGAAGAACCGTTTTTTTAAGCTGCCCGCTGCCTTTACCCGGAATAATCTCAACAAGGGAGATCTTTTCGTCTACAGCCTCACGTATAACACGGTTAAGTTCTGCTTCAATGGTTCGGCCTTTGTTAAAGACATCGTGCAGATCAAGTTTGATTTTTGCCATAGTTAGCTAGCCAAAAGTTATTTATTTATTGAGCTTTTTCTCTATACTAAACTAGTCAAATTTTCCTTCAAACGAAAAACAGCTTCACCTTTAATTAGCCCTGATACATTTTTTGACCTTGTTTGCGAGTCTATTTCCAAAACGGTAAAAATGAATAACTAAGAACTTTGGTCTCTTCGAAACAGATGAAAGATCAAAAGAATCAGCATTGCACCAATAACCGACATAAAAAACCCTGCTGGCTCTTGAGGCAAATAAAAACCCAGAGCTTGTCCTGAATATTGCCCTACAACGGCCCCGCCGACACCAACAAGAGAGGTAAGGATAAACCCTGCAACATCTTTTCCAGGCATTAAAGCCCTTGCTATTAGCCCTACAATAAATCCAATAAAAATAACACCAATTATATGCATACTCACCCCTGTTACATTCATATTAGTTATGGTTAACTTACGCATTACGACAAATTGTGTGTTCTTTCATTTTACCTCAAAAAAATCGCACTCTTCCCCCAATGCCCTCTGTTATTGTAGTACCCTACTTCACAAATGGCTGTCAAATAGAAAATCTATCAACAGCCATTAGAACTGGTAGTTAAATGACTCTGCAACCATTCCCCCAGCAGGCTTACTCTGATTGAAGAGAACTGCTCTTTTTACTGAGAAAAATGCTACTCCATGAGGGCACTAATAGCTCTTTCAACCTCCCCCATATTGCCAAAACCAGATTCAACTGAAATAACTCGATCGCCAAACAGACCTTTACAACCAGAGTCACGTGCGAGATGTTTGTCTAGTATCACAGCAAAATGCTCAATCGCATGTATATTCTTCCACCGAGAAATTGACTCGGCCAGATTATCGTTTCCCTGTCTAACGACGCAGCCAATGACATGCTGAGCAAAAAGTTGCTTGGCAAACATTTGCTGGCAGACATCTTGTACTGTAGCATCTAAAGCCCAACTGCCAACAATCACAATGCCAACCCGCTTGCCTATTTCCTCAACTTTTCCAATTAGTCGCATCAGATGATTTACGGCTGCGACATCCAGCAAGGTACTTTCAGCAATGCGTATTTGGAGGGCAGATAGTTGCACCCCATAAAAGTCGGAGGCCTCTTCTTTTCCCTTTCCACCAGGACTCAAGTTTTCTTGTGCAATGCTCTCGATTTTATCTTGAATGTCTGGATGCATATGGCCCAATGCCAACACATCATCAATTTGCAAAAAAAGCACAGCCTGCTCTTTTATTTGCTCATTTTGTCTCTGTGGAAAAACGCATGTATCGCAATGATAGGGAATGGTTGTAGATGATAAACAGTGCATAGCTATTTCCTTAATATAAAAGTATTCAGGAAATGATAGGTAGTATCACCATTTCACTCAAGGTGTAGTAGTCATTGTTAGTGTTTACTCAAACTATCTGGATAAAGCCAAGGTTTACATACTTTTTTGTTATAAATGGCATCCAGAAATAGGTCATAATAAGCACAATCCACGGCGTTTAAGCCATGATGCTCAGCACAAGAGACAGCCCAGCAAGATAGGGGCCCAAAAGATAGTTAAAAGCGATATTACTTACCCCTAAAAGTTTACGATTGCAATCAACAAACCATTCGTGATATAATTTTTTCTTTAACACGGGAGATACTATGGATCCACAAGCTATTGACAATGGTAACACAAGCTTTTCTAGAAAATATTTAGACAACTTAGACTCTTTTGAACAAAAACTTGATGCAACCGAGGGCCATTTATCTACCTTTGCTTTGAAGCCCTACGCGGGTAGATTGGGCGGTGTTGCCAAGTCTTTAATTGGGGTTATTGAGACCATTTCAGGCCTTTTTATGAGTGTTATCACGCTAGCTAGCGCACCCTTTGTTTCTGATAAACCCAATCACTTACGCGCTGCCCTAGCTTGTGCATCACACATTCCAAATGGTCTTAAAAACATTGCCATTGGCTTTCTTGAAACATTGCCATTCTTAGGCATAGAAATAGCCTCTTTGCAATTACGCACTAAGCCTGGCGTTGGATTACTTTCTGTTAAAGCAAGTCATGTTGATAAATTAATAGGACAAGGCCTGCTCATAAAAACCAATGTAAGCCCTCACATACTTTTCAAGGCCTATTCATTGACAATTGACAGCAACTTGCTTGCTGTTAACTTTGAAAGCGCCGAAAAAATGAAAGAGACCCTGTCTAAGGAAATTTTCAACTGCCTAAAAACGGCTACACCTTACGTTGATAAAAATCCACCGCGCGTAGAAGTTCTAGACGAAGAGACAGACCCATCTATTTCTAGCGAAAATAAGCTGATGGCATTTAGCAACGCCATAGCAATTAAGCTGTGTCAAGCTTTTGAAGAACCAAGTAATCATTCGGATAAAAGCACTCGAACCCTATGTACCCAGAGTAAAGGCAACGGCTATGCCTACGAAATCGCTGGAGAAATCAAGCGCCCATTTGATAAAGCAAATCAAGAATTCAACGCAGTTTTATTTCTCAAAGTTAAAGTAGCCACTTTTCATCAAGAATAACAGCTACCACAAAAGGGCCCGCTCAGGCCCTAATAATAAACCAGAAACCACCTATACATTACCCGCTTTATGAAAGCGGGTAATGCTAAAAGCATGTCTGATCTATTTAGGATTGGGCTGTTGCAAACGACAGTATGCATATCCAACAATGTAGCCTAATGCTACCCCTGCAAGAACGTGGACAGCTCCGGCATTTGCTTTATAAAATTCTGCCGTTACTTCTGGGAGCGCATCTGCAAAACTTTGCGCGGTGCTGCTCAATTGTTCGGAAAAACTCATGTAGTTGATGACCGAAACAACCCGTTCGGGACCTACTAAAACATCTGAATTTTTTGAAAGCGCGCCAAATTCATCAAGTTGCACTAATTTCGAAGCTGTTGCAATACACTCTTTGGCCACTACGCAGGTTTTAGATAGTAGACACCCAGCACTCTCTAATGCCTTATTGCAAGCACCGGCATCTGCAAATATACTACAAATACTTTCTGTTGGGCACACATACTCAACCACAAGTTTATACATTGCAGACGGCATCATACACTTCTCCTTAACCAAAAACGGATTAAATGGGATTTAGCTCTTTAAAGAGCTAATATACTTATTGCAACCAATAAAAATCTTTTGTCCCGAACATACTATTATCTAAAAATAGATCGTGCTGGTATGCGGTATTTTTTGCCAGCCTTTTGCACACGACAGCAAATAGGCCTGGGGCTAGGGTGTTGATTTGACTGCAATTACTATGATTGCAGTATCGACAAATTTTGTCCGTCACACATAGATGCGAAAGATAAATTTAGAAAGAAGATTTGGGCGGAAGGGGCTCAATAGTAACCGGTTTTTCTGCATGACCAAGCAACGTTATGAGCGCGCCAGATAAGATTACAACAATGCCAAGAAATTCCATGCCACTCACGGCTTCATCTAGCAGCACGATGCCAAAGACAACCACAAAAACTGGCTCGAGCACAGAAAGCATTGAAGCCTTTTCAGAGCTTATGTACTTGAGTGCCTGAAGCAGCAGCAATATAGGAACCGCTGTGCAAACAAGCCCCATAGAGATAATGTCAACCCAGCAGTGGAGATTTGACGGCACCTGAAAGCTCCCATCAAAGAGTGCAAGCAGCAAGCCAGTCATCATGCAACCGGCCGACACCATGAAGGCAGAAACCATAGGCTTTAAAGTGATTTTTTTAGTGGCTGCAATATAGCAGGCATACAAAAAGGCACACAAAACACCTATGCCAATACCGTAGAGATCAAAAGAAAATGTTTCTGGATTTACCAAAAAATAAAGACCCAGCGCAATTAAGGTAAACGCCCCATAATAACTTTTGCGTACACTAGCCTTATAAAAGAGCACATTTATCAGCATCACCATTGCCGGAAAGGTAAAGAAAATAACCATGGCAAGCCCAGTACCAATGTACTGGCTGGCTATAAAATACAGCGTAGTAGAAGTGCCATAAAACAGCAGGCCATACAAAAATGCTTTAAGGTATTGTACATCTAGACGAATCACCTCTTTATACTGTGGAATAAGAAGCAGCCCCACAAAAGCAGTAGCAACAAAAAACCGCCAAAAAAGCATGGTATACACAGAAAGATGAGCATCGATAATGCTTATTCCAAAATAGCCTACAAGGCCATAGCAAAGCCCTGAGAGTGCCGCGTACAAAGCACCGCGTTGTTGTGTGGATAAAAAATTCATAAAATAAGCTTACATAAAACACTAGCATTTCGTCAAGTAGCTAGCACTGTGTCTTGTACATTCACTTAAATAAAACAGTACTAGAATTATTTGCCCGAGGCATATTAGGAGGCAACATAACAGCACACTTGACCAATCCAATGCCCGCTTCATAAGCACAGGCTCTCCCGGGAGGATAATGCCGCTTGCTAAAGCATTGGTCAACGAAGCTTGAATCTGTTTAATTACTTCCTTCGAAATAAGTCGTGCACCATACTCAGTTGATGCCTCTTCCAAAATAGGTATCCACACCTCCCTAGAAACAACAAGTGACTGAATGGTATACCATTGAGACGCCTGGCGACAAAAGTCAACAATTTGCAAATCTACGATCTGGGTTATTTGCTCTCGATTCAGAGAGCAAAATGGGACCATCGTCGTCACACGCCCAACAAATTCCGGCGATACCTGATCGCTTAATACCTGGCGAACCATCCGGGTGATTGGGAAGTATAAGTTAAGCCTCTATTTACTCGATACGGTAAACAGAGTAGGTGCTAGGCCTATGTACGATAACACTTTGCAAAAAATAGGCTTTTATCTTATAATGGGTATATACCGGTATATACCAAGAGGTCCCTGTGTTTATTCATAAAGTCTGCGATGCTCTTGAGAAGGCGCAAATACCCTATGCCATAGTTGGTGGATATGCTGTTGCCTTGCACGGCATACCCCGAGGAACATTTGATGTAGATTTTGTCATTAAATGGTCCTTGCAGAACCTCGAAAAACCGAAGAGGCTTTACAGACAATGGGTCTTGTATCTAGAATTCCCGTCGATGCCAAGAACATATTTACCTTTAGAGACGAATACATCCAAAACAAACAGCTGATTGCATGGAACTTTTACGATCCAATACACCCGATTAATCAGGTGGACATCATCATCAATTACAGCCTAGAAGGCTCAAGCACAAAAACCATTAAAACATCCGATGGCAAAATAAAGATACTCTCACAAGACGCGCTAATTGCCATGAAAAAGGCATCCGGCCGACCACAAGACCTTGAAGATGTAAAATCATTGGAGCAGCTATGAACCAAAAACCCATCCAATACTTTAACAAAGAATATGTAGAACGCTGCAAGGACTTAACACCCGACCAAATCCTAGAATTTCTCGAAAACTTTCGCACGCTCACTTCAGAAGTACCAGAGAAATGCCAGCTCATAAGCCTCAAAATTGAGCCCTCCTTACTTGAAGCATTTAAGACAAAGGCAAAACTATCAGGAGTTGCCTATCAAACCCAAATCAAAAAACTTATGAAGAAATGGGTAGTTGAAAATTGTTAAAAATGTCCTGCACTAGCGACGTTAATTCCCCCTTGCCCTAAAGTAATACATGTGATAGGATGCATTTATCATGATAAAAAAGCACATTTTACAACTTCTCCAAGACCATAAACCAGATTTAGACAAATTTGGGGTAAACTCATTATATCTATTTGGTTCAGTAGCTCGAGATGAAGAAACAGAAAAAAGCGATGTTGATGTGCTTGTTGTATTTCATGGGAAATCCACTTTTGACCGCTACATGGACTTGAAGTTTTATCTAGAAGATTTGTTTAAACGAAAAGTCGACCTTGTTACTGAAGCAGGATTGCGCCCGGAATTACGACAGTATGTTCAAGAGGATTTAATCCGTGCCGCGTGATTATACCCTTTACCTAAACGATATAAGAGCCTGCTGCAAGATATAAAAAAGTGCCAACCAGGCACTACTCATTTCAAACCCTACTCTACGACAATATTATGCAAAAAACAGGCCCAAACCCAAATACCCTCTACCCTATTGAAGGCTACGACAAACTTGTCTTTTTAAAGAACTTCATCACGGCAAGTAACATTATTGTTGGTGACTACACCTACTTTGACGACCGCAAAAGTGGCCCTGAGCTGTTTGAAACAGAAAACGTCCTCTACAACTATCACCCCTCAAGGGTAAAGCTTGTCTTTGGTAAATTTTGTGCCATCGCAGCTCAAACACGTTTTATTATGACAGGCGATCATAAGCTTGATGCCATTAGCACCTACCCCTTCCCCGTTTTTAAAAATGGCTGGGAAGATGCTTATGACATCCACAGCCTTCCAATAAAAGGCGATATCATTGTTGGCAACGACGTCTGGTTTGGATATGACTGCCTCATTAAAAACGGGGTTACAATAGGAAATGGCGCTATTATTGCAAGCCGAGCCGTTGTTGTAAAAGATGTACCCGCCTATTCAATTGTTGCTGGCAACCCTGCAAAGGTTGTAAAAATGCGCTTTGACCCTGCAACAATTGAGCGCCTGCAAAACATCGCCTGGTGGGATTGGGACATCGCAAAAATCAACAAACACCTCGGCCTTATTTGCAACCTCGATGTAGATTCGTTAGAGGCTGTGAAATAGTAGCCTAAGGACTTCTGGAGTTCCCAAGCGACCATGTCGCTAATACCAAAAAACAACATTACCGCAGAGATCGCTGAGAACACAGAGAGATAAAAAATTACTCGTTTTTTGTTTTCCTCTCTGCGATCTCAGCGCTCTCTGCGGTAGTTACTTAGAAGTACTGCGAATTTTTCGCAGCCAGCCAAGCCAGAACCCTGACTTTAAAAGACTTTACCTGCTCAATAAGCCTATCTGCTTCTTTTTTTGTGATGGTTCCTGTATCACAGTATTCTGATGTATTTCTTTTGGCCCGGCACTCATTAAAGTAGTTTGCTGTTGGTATACAATCGTCCCCAAGTATATCTGGAAGCACAGTAAAAGTTACCCAGTGGTGCCCAACTTTTGTACTTGCACGATACCCTGAGACGCGCAAAAG
The DNA here is from genome assembly GCA_041737255.1 of Chlamydiales bacterium. Lineage (GTDB taxonomy): Bacteria > Chlamydiota > Chlamydiia > Chlamydiales > FEN-1388 > SZAS-7. Next base: position 17,103 of record JBGSSB010000164.1, read on the forward strand.
CACTGTTGCCAGTTGTAAAGCCGCATTGTACGCGATGGCAAATTGCCAGTCAATTTCATGGCAGTTTTCTGAGGCTTCTCGAATATCGCGATCTGCAATCCGCAACAATTTGGCAATTTCATCTTTATTTACTGGCTGCTCTAAGAGAAAGCCTTTACTTATAAATTTTGTTAAACTCAAGCTTATCTCCAAAAAGCCAAATTTTTGGCTCCTGCAACACTTTTATAATAAATTGATTTTTATCTTCTACTTGCCTTGCAAGTTCATTCGGAGAAAAAACCACAGCATTTACCTCTTGAACAAGTTCGCGACCAAGAGAAAAGATGAATGAACTCACATCATCATAGGTAAGATTACCAACAAAAAAAAGATCAATATCGCTCTGACTGGTATTCACCCCTTTTCCCACTGACCCATAAACAAACCCATAATCAACCTTGTTTTGCAGCTGCTCGAGGTCTTTTTTAAAAAGCTCGCTAAAGATTTTTGCCTGTATTGCAAGATGCCTTATTTCATCAAATGCCACATGCTTGCTATCTGCCTTATAATACACTTTGTTATGACGGGTTGTTTTTAAGACAAGACCGCATTCTACCAACCGCTTTAAGGTTCTTTGCACCTGGATAAGCGCTTTGCCAGTCGACTCTACTATTCTTGCAAGATAGGCATCCTCACCTGGATTTAAAACAAAATAGAGAAATACCTCTATAAAAGTCTTGTTAGGAAAAAGATTTGCAAGAAGCGGTACATGTGACATAATACTACATTTTGTTGTTTTGTGACTCTATTTTGTAGTATAGCATTTCTTCTGTTTATTTGTCGAGCCTTGAATTTATTTTTACTTCTCTAAATCCAGGCTAGAATTTTCTGCCATACACACTATAACTTGGTAGAGCCACTTGCCATTATTGTAGCGCAAGTTATTAAAGCCAGCCTGTGGAGCTGGCCGAAGCAAGTAGTCAGCAATAGCCGTGATTTTATTGACCGGAGACTCATTTGAACCTAGAGATTTCATTAAATCAGACGAGCCTTTTGATGAACGATATCCCTTGTTATACACATCCTGTATACGCCCAATAAATGCCTCAGGATTACTGCAGCGGCCAATATGGCGAAGTTTTTCGACAGCTTTATCTACGCGATCGTGATCAATTGGAGTACGGGTCCATGCAACAAAAATACCGTGACCTGCCTGTACAACTTTTCCTGTGGCGTGGTAAACAATATCATTTCTTACAGCTGCTCCGACCACAAACCCGGTAACTCCCCTATAAAGATATGTAGCGCAGGAATAGGACATTCAATCACTTTTGACAAGAAATTTTAGAGGAAGTACCGCTCCAGCTTTCCCTTCTCCATGGGGAAGGGAAAGCTGGAGCGGTGCTTCCGTGGTGCTTTTCTGCTTAAAAGTTGATGTTTTGTCTTGA
>JBGSSB010000014.1:0-10989 GCA_041737255.1 Chlamydiales bacterium
TTTTGAATCAGATTGTGAAATTACCAGGCAAGACAGTACTTCGTGTACGGCTTGGCTGAGAATTTCATGAGCTGGTTCAAAAGAAAGTTGGGGGTGGTTGGATTCGAACCAACGTATACCGAAGTAGAGGGATTTACAGTCCCTTGCAATTGGCCGCTATGCGACACCCCCGAGAAACCACGCCGGTTAGCGTGAAAGAATGCTGACTGTAGGATTCGAACCCACGACCGTCCGATTACAAATCGGATGCTCTACCAACTGAGCTAAGTCAGCTTAAGAAAGTGCAGTAAATGTATATCAGAAACGACAATTTCCGCAAGCATTTTCTAAACAGATTCTGGCTTAAAGTTTGTTGGTGGCGCAAGTTGCGGAGTTTCAGCCTCTTTCGTCGAAGCTTTAGATGGCGGAAGGTCCGAAACTGGGCGCTCATCCTTGGACTCAATAACCTGAACTACTTGCTGGGCAATAGAGATAAGTCGGCCATCTCCCTTACCTGCAACAGAAAAGCTGCGCATAATCTTTTTTTTCTCGGCCTCTATTTGGCCGTGGCATTTTTTAAATTTTTTGCCCGAGCCACAAGGACAGGGGTCATTTCTCTTTGCATTCATAGGCTTGTATTTGTTTAAGAAACAGAGTATCATATATGGCATGAATAACGCAATTGCACTCGCATGTCCCCCGTGGACAGGCCTCGGAAAAAAATTAGAAAGCGCCACTCGCAAAGCCCTCTTTGACTTTGGCCTTGTAGAAGGCGTCACAAACCTTGGCATCGCCCTTAGTGGCGGCAAAGACAGCCTTACCATGCTTTTTTTACTAAAAGCTATATCAGGCAGAGGCTTTCCCCCATTCAAAATCACCGCTATCAATGTAAACGGCGAGTTTACATGCGGCGCGGCAGTTGGCGGTGGCTACCTCGAAAATGTCTGTAAGGCTCTTGAAATACCCCTTATTGTCTGCACGTCAGAGAAAAAACTTGACAACCTTGAATGCTACAGCTGCTCACGGGAACGTCGCTCTTTGCTTTTTAATGCTGCAAAAGATGCGGGGTGTGAAGCCATTGCCTTTGGTCACCATAAAGATGACAGTGCCCAAACACTCCTTATGAACCTATTTCATAAAGGCGAGTTTTCAGGACTGCTTCCAAAGCTTCCCATGCGAGAGTATGGCATAACAATATTGCGGCCGCTGATTTATATTAGCGAGGCGGATATTATAGCGTTTGCTAAAATGTATGGCTTTGCAAGGATCACCTGCAGATGTCCTGTGGGGCAAAATTCAGTACGAAAAAAGACAGATGCACTTATCAGCGAAATAGAAGCACTCTTCCCAAATGCAAGAGGCAATATTGCATCTGCCGGACTTATCTATGGCTCAAAAAAAGCAAACTGGTAATATGTACTCAACCAAATGAGGTACATCTCGTGTCTGAGCCACAAACTGAACAAGAAAGTCGAATCACTATTCAAGGCATAGAGCTTGCTTTAGCATGTCCCGACGCACTTTCCTACAACTGGGTAGGACAACAAGATGTCATGGAGCAGCTTTTGGCTTCGTGGCTTGTGATTGACCCCCAAGACATCCCCTTGAGCCCAAGACTTATCGGCAAGCCAGGCGTTGGCAAGACCACACTAGCCTATGCCGCTGCCAAAATTATCCAACGTGATGTCTATATTTATCAATGCACCATGGACACTCGACCAGAGGATCTCCTTATCACCCCTGTTATCGACAAATCAGGTGGTATACGCTATGTCGCATCGTCACTAGTAACTGCTATGATTCGTGGCCAGGTGTGTATACTTGACGAAGGCAACCGCATGGGTGAAAAATCATGGGCCTCTCTTGCTCCATTATTAGATGCTAGGCGCTATATAGAATCTATAGTTGCAGGACTTAAAATTGCCGCCCATCCCGATTTTCGCATATGCGTGACAACAAACGAAGATTCCTCCACCTTTGAAATCCCTGAATATATCCACAGCCGCCTGCAGCCGCAAATTTATATAGATTTTCCTGAGCCTGAAGAAGAAAGGCGTATACTCTCTGAGAACCTTCCTTTTGTAGATGAAGCCATTTTAGACTACGTAGTTGCCTTTTTGCAGCGTGCCCATATAAGTGACGAACGCTACACCGTGCGAGATGGCATCAACATAGCCCGCTACGCCGCAAAGCGCCTAAAAGGCATGAAAGACAAACATGACATGACCAGTTTTTTACGCCAATCCATCGCTATGACACTTGGGGATGAAGCACTCGTCTATGCACTTTAAACCTTACTGGATATCCGTTGGGCCCTTTTGTATTGTCCCTGCAATGCACTATTGCATGGAATTTGCAGCTGAGGCTCGCCGTGCCTTCTTAGAAATAAAGCCCGACTGTGTTGCTGTAGAACTGCCCGAAAGCATGCAGGATGCATTTTTACATGCAACAAGCAGGCTTCCTGATGTAAGTGTACTCATTGCAAAATCTCACGATGAAACAATCTGCTTTCCTATAGAGCCCTGTGATGCAGCATATGAAGCCCTCCGCAGTGCACAAGAGACACAAGCCCCGGCCTTTTGCATTGATCTAGACATCAAAGGTTATCCAAAAGTTCCAGAGAGAATGCCTGATGCCTATGCAATTACCAAAATTGGGCTTAAGTCATACTATGAAGCATACTCTGGCACCTTAAGAGCCGACCCTGTAGTGAGAGGCCAGCACGACTTTGCCCGTGAGCTATATATGGCAAAACGGCTAAGAGAGCTTTCATTTAGCTACGACAAAATTTTAGTAGTTGTGGGCATGAGCCATGTTCAGGGAATCCTTGCTCACCTAAAAGACACATCATACCCCCCACTTGAGCATGTTGAGCGCAACGAAGTAACTGTAGCTACCTACACAGAAGACGCCGTTCGCCAAATGCTCGGAGAATGTGGCTGGATAAGTACAAAATACGAAGAGTGGAGACAGCCAGAATCAAACCAGAACCCCCTAAAAACCCTCGATCGTAATGAGTGCAATTACGAGCTGATAAAGCTTGCCCAAACCCCATACGAAATAGCTTCTAGAAACACCCTGCCACGCCATGTAATTGCCCGAATCTTTACATTTTGCCGCAACTGGGCACATCTTAGAGGCATGCTACTTCCAGACTTTGTTCAGCTACTTACAGCATCTAAAGCCTGTGTCGATCACAACTTTGCCTATGAAGTATGGAAAAAAGGTACCGAATACCTCTATTATAAAAATATCGACTCGCTACCAATCGTCGACCTATCGCCCGAAGAGGTGTGGGGCAGCTCGAAACAAATCCATTTTCATCTCAAAGCTCCATCTGAAAAAGGCCTTTTTTGGCGGCGCCTTCGAAAAGATCGATCTGGTAAGATTCACTATCCTCCAAGTCCATTTTCTATTTGCTCATATCCACCAGAAGATAGCGTAATTGAAAAGTTTGGCCTTTTTTTAAAGAAAAAAGGGATCCAGCAACAAACTGAGGAAGCAAGCCACACAATCCCCTTTTCAAATAGCCTTGAAGATGGCATCGATGTAAAGGAAACAATACGCCACTGGCCAGAGAAAAACCTGTATGTAAAAGCCAGAGGCCGCCCCCCTGGCCTTGTGGGCTCTTGTGTAGTAGTCTTTGATGAAGACAAACTAGATGAAGTGCACACACAAGAGCACTACCCTGCTAAAATGACTTGGCTAGGAGAAAATGAGCAGGAATCTGATATGGCGTTTTACGCCACATCTATGACCAATGACATTATAGGACCAGGCATTGCACGCTGTGAGTATGGAGGGTTTATGCTTTCCTACCCTGCAAAGCGCGTCTATGATGTGTGGGCGGATCCTGATTATGCAGATTTTTCAGCTAAACATGAAGTGCTACTAGCGGCTGCTATTGACTATTCAAGACGTCCTGTAGTAGTGTATGCAGGAGTAAATCCACCAGAGTCACATATAAAAGCTTATGCAAACCGCCAAGGCAAACGAATACTCTATATTCCCCTTACACAGTTTTCTAAGAAGGTACTAGAGGGACTGCAAACATTTCATATTTTAGATGGTCAGGACAAACGCAAAATTGCCGATGAATATATTTATTAATGACAGTGTCATGCACATCGTTTACTTACTCCTACTACTTTCAGCACCCCTCGGAGCCCTTGTTGACAACTCCATAATCCCCCTCATGGACTACTATCGCACACCAAAACACATCGACACAAAAAAGTACTCTAAAACACAGTATGAAGCTATTAGCGAAGCAATGAAAATGAGAGAAGCAACCTTTCGTGTTGCAACGTACAACATGCTCTTTGATAGATATGACCATCTGTTAGCTAAACCCTATCGCTGGTTTGCAAGACTACCCCGGTTACTTGATATTATCGATGACATGCGCGCAGATATTATATGCATTCAAGAGCTCTACCCCGATCAGATTGTTGAGTTATTAAAAGAGCTAGGCGATGAATATGGCTTTGCCGGCAACCTTCCTACTGCAGGTGCTGAGCCCTGTGAAATCAATGGTATTCTCTATCGAAAAACGCGTTTTACTTGCCAAACTTCTACCCTACACTACATTTCAGAAACACCCCAAAAAATATCATCCGATCCCTATTCCAAAGAAACCCGAACGCTTATAGAAGCTCACCTTGTTGATAAAAAAACACAAAAAGAATTGGCTGCCTTTTGCACACAGATTGCCTTTGGCTCTGCAGATTCACGTGAATTTGCTGCAAATTTTATCACCAAGCACCTCGAACCTATCTGCCAAAAAAAAGCCTGCTTGCTCGCCGGCGATTTTAACAGCTTTTCACCTCTCGTCGACGATCCTCATGTTCCATTTTTTGATGGGAACTTTATGCTGCGAATTATAACAAAAAACCACCTTCACAATGCACGTGATGAAGCCCTCATAGGTACTATAGGCCCAATTTCAACCTACACAAATCGCCCTGGGGCTATTTTACCATTCCAAGGAACAGGAACGCCTGGGATAATCCTTGATCACATCTTTGTCACAAAAGGCTTGCACGTACTACTTTCAGCTGTGCAGCCAGCACAAGTTAATGGCAAATACGCCTCTGACCATCTCCCCGTCCTTGCTGATTGTATCATTAAGTAAAATGACCATAAGAAGTGATTTGCTGTAGTAAATCAGCTCTTTTTTTCCAGCAAAAGGCTCTCTGCTTTAATAATGTTTTGTTTAATGGTCTTAAAACTATCAAGAACATGCTTGGTGTGGGTGCTAATTGTTCTAAATCGCTCGGCATCTACTTTAAGATAATCCAACAACTGCTCTACAACATCAACTGAGCTCGCATCCTTAAAATGAAGGTCTTCTAGCCTCACAAAGATATCACTTACACGATCTTCTAATGTTGCCATATAACTCATAGCCAAAGATGAGTTTTCAAGCTGGTGTGCGATAAGTTGATCAAAAGGCTCTTCCAAGACTATTTCATCATCTTCATCGTCATATCGCATAACATCTGTCTGTTCGTTTGTTTTTATCATGGCATCGATTGTAAGAAAACCAAGCTCAACAAGCGAATTTCTTCTCTCATCAACATTAGATTTCCACACAAAAAAGGCATGTAAATCATCGGTGATAACTCGAGACTCAGCCATACCTATAAGCTCGGAAATCATTGGGTACAAATACCCATCTAGCTGAAATTCACACGATTGCTTTTCCTCATTTGACCAGCCGCTTTTTATAATTGCATCACGCTTGTAATTAGCAAGCACCTCTAAATCCTTGTCAATGGATTGTTTTATGAAACCTTGCGCTACTAGCACAATGCGCTGCTTTAACTTAACCTCGTCGTTAAATTGTGAATAAAGCTCAACGCTTTCAATCGCCTGGTTCAATAGCGTGTTAATAGAGTCGCTTTGGGTTGCGGGCTCCTTTAAAGCCTTGATAAGGTGTCTGGCATGATCGATCATGGGATCTATACATTTTGAAATAAAACAGCTGGCAGCCGAGCCAAATTGGGACGTAAGGCTTATCTTGATTTCATCAAGGTGGGTGCAGATAGTTTCAGCGTTAATGATTACTTCACTTATATTTTGCCGCTGATGAGAAATTTCACACCTGATATGCAATGGAGGCTTGGCATCTTCTTTTTGCGCCTCGATTCGGGCCTGCTCTGAAATCAAATCCCCTAGCCAGCCAAAAAAAGTGCCTACGTGAGAAAAAACGCCCCTTTTAGCACTTTTTGACGTCACGTCCTGCTTTAGGTCTGACTTTTCTTCGGAATCAGTCTCTTCGAGCGGCATGCCATCCCTCGCTATAAAAACAAAAAACACCCTGGATTATATAATTTTATTATACAATTTAAACTATTAATATAAATATATAATTTCAAAAACGAGAAGATTCAAAGAGAATTATTAAAGAAGGATTGTATTATTTACACATTACAACACTAATTTTTATTAAGTGCATCTAGCCGCAGAAGGGCCACTTCTTGACTTTTTTCTAGCAGGGCCCTCGCTGCTGGTATTTGATAGAGCCTTTCTAGCTCATACGCCAACTCCAGACTTAACTGATGATCTTCCTCAGTTGGGTTCCAGCTTATTTTGTGCGCTGTTTGCCATTTTTTAGCATCAATCATTACGTCGACAAGTCGGCCAAAAAGGCCCTGAAAACGAGGGAAAGCCCGTATAAGGTCATCCAACTCATCAACACCTTGCAATTCACTAAGTAGCTCTTGATTTAAGGCTCGCCCTTGAGCCAAAAAGTATTCGGGCGATTTTCCGCTGCAGGCAGAAGCAAAAAAAAGTAAAATCCAGATCCAACGCATGTACACCAAGAGCTTTATATTTATGGGGTTAGTGTACACAATGGAGCTAATTTTGCCTTGTGGATTTTCGAATCTATTTATCTTTCGTGATTTTTTGCTTATTTTACTTGTCCAAAAAAAGGCACAAATCGTAGAATATTGGCACTTGAACGTTAACAATTGGCGTTTAGGGCGTATAGCTCAGTTGGTAGAGCACCTGTCTTACACACAGGCGGTCATAGGTTCGAGCCCTGTTGCGCCCATCTGCGGGAGTAGTTCAATTGGTTAGAGCACCGCCCTGTCACGGCGGAAGTTACGGGTTCGAGCCCCGTCTCCCGCGTTTTCTTCTTTAAGGAAACGTAGTATATGATAAACAAGTAAATCTCCAAAAAAAATTCACAAAGGCAAGGTAACCAAAAATCGAATTCCAAACCTCAGATCAATCGAAGTTTACATTCTCACATTTTCTCGGATACTTGAAAATGTTTCTAGGTACTTTTATTGCAGCGTTTGCAATTAAGGTGTTTTTTTTACCAAACAACCTTATTGACGGCGGAACGGTTGGTTTAGCGATGATTGCGGCTAAGGCCTTTGGCAGTCATTTACTTCCTTTATTTCTCTTAATTTTCAATCTCCCCTTTATCTACTTAGCCTATCGCCACTTAGGTAAGAATTTTGTCATACAGATAATTGCTGCAGTTCTCTCATTTGCAATGTTTCTGTTTATAATGCCCAGCATAATCTCAACTCCTTTCGTAGGTGACTACATTGAAGTTATCGTTATAGGTGGAGCAATACTCGGCGTAGGCCTTGGTATAGTAATTCGGGGTGGTGCTTGCATTGATGGTGCTGAAATTTTGGGCATTATCATTAACCGTAAGCAGGGATTTACCGTAGGTCAAACAGTTTTCTTTTGTAACATCTTGGTTTTTGGAACAGCAGGCCTTGTTTTCCAGGACTGGCACCCTCCTCTTCTTTCATTGATAGCCTTTATCGTCGTCGTAAAAATTATGGACACAGTGATCGTAGGGCTTGACGAAACAAAATCAGTCCTTGTTATTTCTTCTAAACACGAAGAGGTGGCAAAAGCTGTAATGCATGAGATGGGCCTTGGTCTTACTGTCATGTATGGACGTGGTGGATTTTCAGGAGCCTCTACAGAAATCCTTTACATTATCATCGAGCGTTTACAGTTAGCTGACCTTAAAAACCTTATCTATGGCATCGACCCTGATGCTTTTATAGCCATCGAAAACCTGCATGAAGTATCTTCTGGCAAACAGGGAGGACCTATGTCTCCTACAAAGAAGAAAAGTGTGCAGAACATTGCCCGTAAAGTCATTGGCAAAACCACTCACTAACACTTATCCAGACCAGTTCAACAAGCGTAGTAGACGCTAAAAGAGGAGAGGATTAGCGCATGATTTCCTCCATACCTCATACATTCGCACTGACCTCTGTGCCTCTGTGGTAATTTATGCAACAAGGTCGATGACTACAGCTTTTCTGGCTTGCCTTTGTAGCGGGAAATCTTTTACATACCCCATCGTGGAGCGCCAATATCCACACCTAGCTGATCGAGTATACGGCTTACTAAAAAGTGCTCCATCTCATCAATGGTTTTATGGTTCATATACCACGCCGGTTGTGGCGGGATAATGCAGGCACCCATTCGCGACAGCTTTAACATGTTTTCTAGATGAATTTGGCTCAAGGGCGCCTCTCTTGGAACAAGAACAAGCTTTCTATTTTCTTTAAGCGTAACATCAGCTGCTCGTCGAAGCACGTTATCTGATAGTCCTGTAGCAATTGCAGCAAGTGTAGCCATACTGCAGGGAACAATTAAGCAGCCATCGTGTTGAAATGACCCGCTTGCAATAGGTGTGTTAAAATCCTGAATCGAATGAAGGCGGATAAGCTTTTGAGCCTCTTTACTAAAACTGTCTACAAACTTATGCGGGCTTGAGTGTCCCTCACCCATTTCTAGCAAAATTGTAAGTGGTGCATCACGGCTTAGCACAAGCTCAACAAAATGGCCCAGACGTGTAAGCTCAGCTACTGCCAAATAGGCAAGCTTGGCACCTGAGGCACCCGATATACCAACAACAAATCGGCCCATATATATCCTAGAAAAAATTAGCCGTCAGAATATCAAATCCATGGCTATCGATACAAACAGAATCAGCCCTGAGAGCGTATTTATACGTGCAAAAGCTGCCATATAAGAAATTTGCCCCAGTGCAAGCTTTAAATAGCAAAAAGCATAGACGCAACCCACAAGAGTTGATCCAATATAAAGCCAAAGAGATCCCAACAAATAGCTCTGCAAAAATAATGATCCCGCACTTACAAGGTGTAGTATAAATGCCAGGCAAAGGGATCGCTTTATACCTAGTAGGGCAGGCAAACTATGAAGCCCTATCCTGCGGTCAAAATCGACATCCTGGCAGGCGTAAATGATGTCTGATGCTGCAATGGTAAGAAAAAGGGCCAAGCCAAAAAGAAAAGGCATAGGGCTTATCTCACCTGTAATGGCTGCCCACGCACAAAATGGGGCAAAAAAGTAGATAATTCCGAGGGCTAGGTGACAAAGTGGTGTGATGCGCTTAGTGAGTGAATAGAGTACGACACTCGAGCCCACAGCTAGCGACAAAAGGCCGCAGAGTGAATTTAAGCTCCAGCTTGCTGCAAAAAAAATAGCTAAATAGAGTACGGCCTGTGCGGCACATACAGTAGGTGAAACATCGCCTTTTGGCAAAGGACGCTCTTTTGTACGGGGATTTTTTGCATCAAATGATCTGTCAAAAAAACTGTTAAAACACATGCCAGAAAAGCGTGCAGACATAAAGGCAACGAGTAAAAGCAACCAGGCGCGCGCATCAAAACTTGGGGCATTTTTTTGTAGATAAGGCAGCATTGCCGCCCCCCCAAGCCACGTTAGCCCAAAAAAGGTTTGTCTAAGTAAGAGTAATCTGTCTAACGTTTTTATATCCATGACTAAAGACAATACACCTAGTGCCCTCTGTAAATCCATAAAAAAGTAGCTAAGGTTACTCTATTTTGAAGTCTTTTACCTCACCCCAAAGTTATTTATGGCAATTAAATTTTTATTTTTATATGCTCACAAAAGAATACAATGGTGCAACAATGAGTAATTTTATACCCGACTTTACACATCAAGGTGAGATCAACTCATCCACACACGACTCCTGGAGACTTTTTCGAATTATATCTGAATTCGTTGATGGATTTGAAACCCTTTCTACAATAGGTCCCTCAGTATCAGTGTTTGGCTCGGCACGTTTAAAGCAGTCAAGCCCCCACTATCAAATAGGCGTTGATGCCGCCTACAAAATTGCAAAAAAAGGCTTCAGCATTATCACCGGGGCTGGCCTTAGCCTAATGGAAGCCGCCAACCGTGGCGCCCAGAAAGCTCAAGGAAGATCCTGTGGACTTGTTATAGACCTCCCCTTTGAGTCTGAACCAAATGAATTTATCGACCCCAAACTCAAAATACGATTTCGCTATTTCTTTGTACGTAAAGTGATGTTTGTGCGTTATGCACATGGATTTGTCTTTTTACCTGGTGGCTATGGCACACTCGATGAGCTGTTTGAAACGCTCACACTTATACAAACCAAAAAAATTCAGCCTGTTCCAATATACCTCATAGGTACAACGTTTTGGAAAGGACTATTTGCCTGGGTAAAAGATACGATGCTCGCACAAAAATGCATAGACAAGAGCGATCTTGACCTTTTTGTTATCACGGACGACCTTGATGAAGTAGCCTCAGGCATTGAGCGCTCCTATCGTGATAGGATCAAACTAAGAGAACCTGAAATTTAAGAGTCTTGCTAAGGACGGCCCCAATAGCATCAGCTTAAGATCTTGAACTGCTTGTACAGACCAATAAAAATTATCTAATGTACAATGCATCTCGCGAATCTACTACTGCTGATTGATTTTGAGTGTGTTTTATGCTGCTTTTATGGATACTATCGCCTTCAATCAACAAAACATACTAATTACAAATCTCTTAGACACAATAAGTTTTTATGCAATGCACCCCATTGTACGACGACAGTGCTGATGGCACCTCGGCGACAACCAGCTTGGCACCTTCCATCACATCCTAACGACACATACCTTGGCACCCCGCATCACCGCCCAGCGACAGCCAAGTTGGCACCTCGCATCGGCCTTCAACGAC
>JBGSSB010000041.1:0-22738 GCA_041737255.1 Chlamydiales bacterium
TCGAAAGTTTGTACATGATCTTTATCTGTGAAATTGACATACTCTTTCATGAGTTACCCTCTGTTATTTGTTTTTTGACGAAAACCTTACTGAGGGTACACTCTTTTTATTTCAAACACAACTTCTGATCATATCTCCAACTTCAAGTTATTGTAACAATGGAAGTTTAGTATGAAGGTGAGAAATAGCATTAAAAACATGTTCATCAAGGCCTAAAGAGTCTACTGATTTCCATGCTTTTTGAAAGCGCGCCACAGTATCTTGTACTGTGTCAAGAACGAGTTTTTCTGGAAGACGTGATTTCAGGGCGAAGTGACTAAACTTTTCCATCGTTACATCATTAAAGGCCTTTGAATGAACAAAGTTTAACGCGAGGCTATCTTCCGGAAGGTAGGGAAGTGTTGAGACATAATCATATGCTGGTGCAAGCTCTGCTGTTCGTTGATCTGGATAAATTAAAGACCAGTTTTTGAGGTGCATATCTCCATTGCCAATAAGTACATTAAAGACAAATCGGCGGATAAATTCCTCAAGTCCAAATGTACCCATTTCCGCCCAAATTACCTCAACAATATTGCGATAACTTGCTGTTTGATATTTTTTTTCCGGGTAAACGCCAAACACTTGAGCAAAGTCCTCCATATGTATTGCTTGGCCATGCTCGTTGCGGTCAAAACGCCTAATTACAAAGGCATTATTACCTAAACGCTGTACATCCTTAGGAAGCCCTTTAATGGTTTCTAGCGGAACTAAAGCAGTCTGAGGAACATCTATTCCAACCAGCCTTGCAAGTTCCATCATAACGTATTCATTTTCTGGAACACCTACAAAAGAGGGTGAAGGCAGTTTAACGATCCAGGAGCCTCCAACACCCTGTGCAGGAATTGTCAATCCAACTTCATGCTCCCAAATACCAGAAAACTTTAACTGTACTCCTGCCAAAGAAAAATGAAGGATTCCTTCAGGTTCTTGTTTTTCACGCTGTTCATCCTGCTTGGCAATAGAGCTGGGAGGCTGCCTTACATGTGTGACTACCCCAGCTTTAATAGCGCCTGGCAAATCATTTCCAAGAGCTTCGAGTAAATAAAATTCTCTATCAGGATTCACATTTGCATGCTTTGCCAAATACTCTCGCATATAACCTTCTGGTAGCACATTTGCAAAAAATGGGGGCACGCGTGTTCTTGTTGCTTTAACATTTGTACTAAGATTTCCAAATTCATCTTTAAATGAAAGGCTAAGCGTTGGGCGAGCGGGATTATCTATATACTCTTGGTGGAAAGAAAAAAGGTTTTTATCGTCAGGAAGGTTTGTTAGCGTCCCCACGGGAATACTATGTAAAAATATTTCCATAACAGCAACTTCACTCTTCATTGCCATCCTCCTCAAGCCGATACATAGGCCGTGTTTTAATGATTTTTTCATCACTTTTACGCTCAAGTGCGTGTACGCTGCGAACCAAAGTGAGTGGAACAAGCATAAGCTCTAAATCCAAAATACGTGAAATTTCAATCAAAGTGCTTGTTTGCAGGTCAACAAGGCCACTTTCAATTTTAGAAATATGACCCTGGGGCATTCCAATGCTTTTTCCCAAGGCACTTTGGGTAAGCCCTTTCTCTATACGAGCATTTTTTAGCCTTTTACCGATATAAGTCCCTGAATCTTTCATAAATTATACGCTACCCTATATAATCACTCTAATTTTATATAGTATCGCATATATTGCATTCGTGTCAAGAGATACGCTAAGCCACTACTTATCAGAATTTTTAGGGGGAGGAATGCCCGAATGCCAGACCCCAACATCCAGGCCTGAGCAATCATGTTATTTTTTTCATATTTTACTAAAAATGAATGGTCTAGCCTAGGGGGTTGATTTAAGCACATATTCATGAAATAACTTATCTGTACTATGTGTCTTTTAATAGTGGTTTTAGAGCCCCTTCAGAGCTCTAAAACAAAATGGTTGGCGCCTATTTTTCAAAAACAAAAACTGCATCAAAGTCATTAACTGAAAAACAGCTAGAATCTACCCCTAGGTCTAGCCCTAAAATGAGACCCCAATGTCCCAGTTTTACCGTATATGCTTAATCTTGTTCAGACCATTTAACGCCGCAACCCTGTAGCCTTCTGCATATGTTGGGTAGTTAAATACCTGATCAATGAAAAAGTCGATGTGTGCATGGAAGTTCATAGCCACCTGCCCAATGTGGATAACCTCTGTAGCGCCACGGCCAATAACATGGATTCCCAACAGCTCTAAAGTATCTGCGTGAAACAGAAGCTTAAATAGCCCTACATTTGACCCATCAATGTGTCCTCTTGCAATCTCGTAGTAGTAGGCTCTACCTACCTCATAGCGAAAACCTAATGCCTTCAAGTCTTCTTCCGTATAGCCACAGGTTGAAATTTCAGGAATACTATAGATCCCCATTGGGTAGACTCTTGGGAAAAGGTGCGTCTCTACACCAAAAGGATGTCGGGCCGCAAGCCTTCCCTGCTCCATACTTGTAGAACCAAGGCAAGGACCTCCTATTACATCACCTACTGCATAGATGTGTGATACGACCGTCTGAAAAAGAGCATTAACAGGAATATACCCCTTACTATCAAGAGTAATACCTGTATTTTGTATCTGAAGGGCATCGACATTTGCCTGACGACCAAGAGCATACAAAAGCACCTCGCCCTCTGTTTGAGAGCCATCTTTGAACTGAACTACAGCCTTATCACCTTCGCGCCACACTTTTTCCGGCTCTTTATTACCAAGCACCTTAAGGCCAATCTCAGAAAGAGCCGTCTGCAGATGCATACCTATTTCACTATCAAGTAGCGGCAAAATATGATCGCGTTTATCAACAATTGTCACCTGTGTACCAAGGGCAGAAAAAAAGCTGGCATATTCAGAACCGATAATACCCCCACCTAGCACTACCATAGTTTTTGGCACTTTATTAAGTGCTAACAGCGTTGATGAGTCTACAATAACTTCTCCATCAAAGGGCACCTCTATAGGACGCCTAGGCTTAGATCCTGTGGCAATAATAATATAGCTGCCAATAATCTGATACCGAACTCGATACTCTTCGTCCATAACAATAAGTTGATGAGGGTTTTCAAACCGTGCAGTGCCCTTAATCAACATAATGTTGTTTTTCTTGAACTGGCGAATTACCATGTTTTTTTCTTCTTCAATCACCTTATGCAGACGATAGTTTAGATCCTGAATGGTAACTTCATGGATTGGGTGATCTTGTCCGTAGAAGTTTCGATTGTTAAAATCAGTTAAATTTACAATCGCCTCTCGAAGAGTTTTTGAAGGAATAGTCCCAGAGTACAGGCAGGCTCCCCCAGGGAACTGGTCCTTCTCTATAACTACAACCTTTTTTCCCAGCTTTGCGCCTTGAATGGCCGCTTTTTGCCCTGCAGGCCCAGATCCTATGACTACAAGGTCAGCTTTTATCTCTTCCATAGCAAATTCTCCCTATTATCTCTTCTTTATAGAATATAAAATTTATTTAAAATTCAAAAGTGTAGTAACATGAAGATAACGAGGTAAAAATGGCAAAAATTGACTTCAACAAGGTAGAGCAAAATCTCCACCTTGCTATGCACACAATGTTTATAAAGACGCTTGTATCGGGCAAAGAAAGTGCTCACAAGAGAGCTATTATCTTTTTTGGCCATCATATCAACAAGCCCTCTCCTTCTGATAGCGTAATTGAAGCAATTAATGAGTGGCGACTGGATCAGGCTCTTTTAGAAACCCTTGATGAAACTGAGAAAAAAACCGCTGTTAGCGAGCCCACAGGACCCGAAGTTCAAGCACCAGATGAACAAGCCGCAGAAGCCGCTGTTCCCCAAAATAAATACTCCGTTCCCCCCATTTACATTCTACGCAAACACCTTCTATGGTTTATACGTAAACGTGTAGCAAATATCTACAAGCTACTGGGAACAACAAAAGAAGAAGTTCTTGCTCTTCGAAAGAAAAAGGAACTTTTACCCGAAGAGTATCAAAGAGTAGAAGAAATCCTCGCCAAAGCAGTAGAAATCAACAAGCGTCTCATGAAAAAGCTTGGTATAGACACAGATGATGCCCTTATTGAAAAAGAAGTCAGAAAGCATAGAACCAAACGCTTTAACATCAGAGAAAGCTGGCTTCCTCTCTAGTTGAACCTTGGTATAGAGCACGAGCTTAGTTAGCAAGTAGTACGCAGACCCACAACAGTATCAATCCATTTCAAAGATTGCTTGTTTTTTGCCTGAGTGTTAGTATTCTGCGTTTATTTGTCTCACAAAAACGACGAGGATCACTTGGGTTATAACAACGCAAACAACGACTTAGAAGCCGATTTAGAAGAGGCAATCCTACACACTCTCTCTTCTACTGAGACTCCAAGCAAGAAAAATACGGTATTGCCTGACAATCTATACATCTTCCCAATAGTGCGCAGACCCTTTTTTCCTGGGATGGCCGCACCATTAATGATTGAACCAGGTCCTTTTTACGAGGTGCTAAAAGCCTCTGCAAAAAGTGAAAATAAGTTCATCGGACTTGTGATGACAAAGGATGAAGAGATCGACATTAACCACGTCACCTTCACAGATTTACACCACACAGGAGTTCTAGCGCGTATATTGCGCATTATTCCAATGGAACAAGGTGGCGCGCAAGTCATCCTAAATATGGAAAAAAGAATTTCGCTTGTAAAGCCTGTTAAACGCGATAAACACCTACTTGCCAAGGTTGTCTACCATTCAGACGAAGTGCTACTTAACCGCGAGCTAAAGGCCTATGCCATTAGCATCATCTCAACCATAAAAGAGCTATTAAAGCTAAATCCCCTCTTTAAAGAAGAGCTCCAAATCTTCCTTAGCCATTCAGATTTTACAGAGCCCGGAAAACTCGCTGACTTTGCTGTGGCACTAACAACAGCCACGCGCGATGAACTCCAGGAAGTTCTTGAGGCATACGAAATCCCACATCGCATCGACAAAGCCCTTGTGCTGCTGAAAAAAGAGCTAGACCTAAGCCGTCTTCAAAATACGATTAACCAGAAAATCGAAACAACCATTAGCAAAAGCCAAAAAGAATTTTATCTGCGCGAACAGCTAAAAACGATTAAGCGCGAGCTTGGCATCGAAAAAGATGACAAAACCTCCGATCGTGAAAAATTTGAAGGCCGGCTCAACAAACGAGAAATTCCTGAAGAAGTAAAAACTGTAATCACCGAAGAGCTCGAAAAGATTACTTCCCTTGAGCCGCAATCTGCTGAATACGCCCTTTCTAGAAACTACCTAGACTGGCTGACAAATGTGCCATGGGGCATTAAGAGCCCAGACATCCATAACATCGCAGATGCTGAGGAAATCCTAGAAAAAGACCACTACGGCCTTGCAGACCTCAAGCAGCGCATCCTCGAATTTATCGGAGTTGCCAAGCTTTCAGGGTCACTTCGTGGCAGCATCTTATGCCTTGTAGGCCCACCTGGCGTTGGCAAAACAAGTATTGGCAAAAGTATTGCACGCGCCCTTAACCGCAAATTTTTCCGTTTTTCGGTGGGTGGCATACGCGACGAGGCCGAAATCAAAGGCCACAGAAGAACCTACATTGGTGCAATGCCAGGAAAAATTATTCAAGCTCTTAAAGTTTGCCAGACAATGAACCCTGTTATTATGCTTGACGAAGTAGATAAAATAGGCTCAAGCTACCATGGCGATCCGGCATCTGCATTACTTGAAGTATTAGATCCTGAACAAAACGGTGAATTTTTAGACCACTACCTCGATGTTCGCTGTAACCTATCTGACATCCTATTTATTGTAACAGCCAACATGCTCGATTCGATTCCAGAACCACTTGTGGACCGAATGGAAGTGATGCGTCTTTCAGGCTACATCATGGAGGAAAAGCTTGAGATAGCAAAGCGCTACCTTATCCCCAAAAACAGAAAACATATGGGACTAAAGGCGAGCCAAGTTGAGTTCACTAAACCTGCTCTAAGGCAGCTTATAAACGGTTATGCAAGAGAAGCTGGGGTGCGAACACTCGAAAATAACATTAAAAAAATCCTCAGGAAGCTTGCGTTAGAAATTGTTCGTCACAACGAAATTGTACCTACAAAAAAACGATCCGTGAAAAAAATGCCGGTTGAACCACAGGCCTCCTACTCCATCACGCCAGAAGAGCTGCAAAAATATGTAGGAAAGCCCATCTTTCACTCTGATCGCATCTATGAAATCACACCTATTGGCATATGCACAGGCCTTGCGTGGACTTCAATGGGTGGAGCGACACTCTATGTAGAGGCAATAAAAATTCCTGGTGAAAAAACAGAAATGAAGCTAACAGGCCAAGCTGGACATGTTATGAAGGAATCCTCAGAAATTGCCTGGAGCTACCTGCATGGATCTGTTTACAGATATGCCACTGGCTGCACCTTTTTTGAGAAATCACAGGTGCATATTCATATTCCAGAAGGCGCTACCCCAAAAGATGGCCCCTCCGCTGGCGTTACTATGGTTACGGCGCTGTTGTCGCTCTTGCGCAACGAACCTGTAGCTCATGGCCTATGCATGACAGGAGAACTTACCCTTACAGGACGAGTCTTACCAATAGGGGGCGTTAAAGAAAAAATCGTTGCGGCAAAGCGCTCAGGGCTAAAAGTGGTGATTTTCCCTAAATATAACCTACGCGATGTTGAAGAACTATCAGCTGGCATCAAAAAAGGCATGACCGTTCACTTTGTTGAACATTATGACGAAGTATTTAAAATAGCCTTTCCTAATGCGGAGTTCCCTGTAATATGATTTGGAGCGAAGCGTGCAAAAAAAAATGGATCGATCCATCTACTATTGAAAACAAGGTTTTAGAGCTAAAAAGCCAAAATAAATCCATAGTTACAATTAATGGATCGTTTGATCTTATGCATGCCGGCCATCTCTACATCATCTATGAAGCAAAAAAACAAGGCGACATCCTTATTGTCGCCTTAAACACTGATGCTTCAATACGTCAATACAAAAGCCCCGATAGACCTATCATTCCCCTAAAATATCGCCTTGAGCTTATGAGTGCTTTAGAATTTGTAGACTTTGTAACCTGGTTTGATGAAACAGACCCACGAAAAATTCTTACCCTAATCAGCCCTGACATCCATGTAAATGGCGTTGAATATGGGGATCAGTGCATTGAAGCCGAAACAGTAAAACAGTGTGGCGGAAAAATCCATCTTGTCGACCGCATCGACGGCCTCTCCACCAGTGAAGTTCTCAAAAAAATTAAAAGCACATCCTAGTAAGCAAATCCTTGTTGCCTCAGGGCTTCAAAAAGAGCTATACCTACGGTTGTAGCCAGGTTTAAACAGCGTGTTCCCTCTTTCATGGGCAAGCGCACAACCTGGTTGGGGTATTCCTCAAAAACCCAATCTGGAAGCCCATGAGTCTCGGCACCAAAGATAAGGCTATCTTCTGGCTTATAGACTACATCTGAATAGCAGATTGTTGCTTTACTTGAAAAAAAGTAGACTTTGCCGCCTGCTTGCGCAAGATAGCTCCTCAAGTCGCCTTTTACATCCACCTGCACACCTTCCCAGTAATCAAGTCCGGCTCGCTTAAGCCATCTATCATCCACACTAAAGCCAAGAGGCTCTATTAGGGTAAGGGAGGTCCCTGTTACAGAACAGGTTCGAACAACGTTTCCTGTGTTTTGCGGAATTTGGGGCTCAAATAGTACAATCTTCATTATATGGCTAACTTCAAAAATTAGGTTTTTCACCCGAGAGTTTACACTTTTTCACCTTAAAGAAAAAGAAACCGATAAAGTCTCTTCCGAGATCACGAGGTTTGATATCAGAGTCAGACCCAATACCGTTCACTTAAGCTCTCAACGATTAAAACGATAGAACGATAGGAACGATGAAAAGAAAAAAAATTCGAACTTTCTGAGTAAATCGATATAGTTTTATTTTTTATCGTTTTTATCGTTTCATCGTTCTAATCGCTTAAGTTTTTTGTTTAAGTGAACGGTATTGGAGTCAGACCCGATTCAGTTCCATTACCAAGGTGAAAAAAGAAAGATATCACAAAAACCTTGTTATATCAGGTTTAGGCAGGATCCTGCGTATTTTGTTATTATTTTGTAGTTAAACCCCTTAAAATACTAATAGGAAACACTAATCGGAACCATGGTTCGCGCTGTTATTAGTTTTTGCCATCACTACAAACAACTTCTTAGATAATGAGTTTTTAGTTCAGGCTGATACTCATGTCTGTAGATCGTGTTATTTTTATTACACCAGGATATGCGTGATCGCGAGCGGCAAGATAGGCCCGATGATAAAAGAGAGATGGAATCTCCTGGGAATCTTTGCCTTTAATGTACTCTTATGGCATCCTAAGTTACAAAAATTTAATGTGCCCCAATGCGCCTCGTTTGGACTACTGACAACGCCGATCACTTTCGTATTTTTTGCGGCTTCTTGCAAGCAAAAAGCATTACCATCACGACTGAAGAGCAAGTGCTTAATGACTGGGCATCAGATCAGTATGGAACCCGAAAATACCTCCTTTGGATTTCAGATGAAGACCAGGTTGATGCCTGTACTCACTGGCTTGCTAAGTTCATTGAAAATCCCTCATCACCTCAATTTATAACGAATGATGTAGCAACTACGGGCAACAAAAATTCCGCTACCGTAACACAGCACCTTGAACAGCATTTAAGGCGCCCTATTACCCCAAAAGCTAAAGAAATAAAAAAGGGGGTTAGCACCTATGTTACACTCACATCAATCCTTATCTTCTTATGCTCTATCATCTACTTATACGAGCTGTATAGTGAAAAGCGTACCCAAGCCGCTCACCCAGAGATGAAACAAGAACAAGTGGGCCCGTCGGCAATACGTAAAGCTTTGCTTTTTGACTACCCCCCAGCCTATGAGCTTCTTGATAAAATTGTGTTACTCTATGGTGTTGACTCACTAAATAACCCTCAAGACTTACCTGAAGCTGGTAAATTCCTCTATAAAAAATATCTAGAAGAGCCAAGTTTTGCTGGCTACTACCCATACCTGCTTTCTTTTGCTAAAAACACTCAAGGTGAAGCCTCCAACAAAAATCCCCCACTATCGGAGATTACCCTCTTTAGTAAAATTCGCCAGGGAGAAATATGGCGCCTATTCACGCCGGCACTCTTACATGTAGGCATACTTCATATATTTTTTAATATGGTTTGGCTACTTATGCTAGGAACTCAGATAGAAGAACGCATAGGGCCACTGCGTTTTCTGGTACTAGTTCTCATTTCAGGAGTCTTTTCAAACGTGGGACAGTACCTTATGTCTGGACCTAATTTTGCTGGCTTTTCTGGGGTGATCTGCGCTATGGCAACCTACATCCGAGCCCGCCAACAAGTCTCCCCCTGGGAAGCATACGAGATGAGCTCAAGCACCTTTGCCTTTATTATGTTTTTTATTGGGGTGCTTGCCCTACTATCTCTTGTCACCTTTTTTTTAAATGTATTCGTAAATGTATCTTTGCCATTTGCAATGGCCAATACCGCTCACCTTGTGGGAGCTATAACTGGTTATTGTCTTGGTAGGTTACGTTTCTTTTCTTGGCAACTACACAATTAAATGATATAAACAACAACTTATCCTAAATGGGGGTTTTATGCTCGATCAGTATCGTCAGGATCTTAACTCAGACAATGATCATCTGGGAGAAGGCCGTTTTCAAATGAGCCGCCGCAAGGTAGTATTTACACTTGCAAGTGCAGCACTTGCTTTACTCTTTTTTCTCTTTCTCATTGGAGCATTCCGCTCTGAGGATGAAATAGCAAGTGAACAAGAATCCACAACTGCTGTGGCCTCTGAGCTTGTTGACCTACAAGCCCGAGTAGAAAAGCTTGAACAACTAGCGCAAGGCTCAACTGTTATTGCAGCTCGGGCACCTGTGCAAGAAGTAAATAACACACCACTTAATGATCATTCACTTAAACAGCTTATTGCCTCAAATGCCCTTGAAGATCAAATCATCAACGAGCCTGAGACTGGTGAGCCCGCGACAAGTACCCCATCCGAGCCTATTCAAGTAGAACCTGCGCGAGTACAGCCCCAAGCACAAATAGCAGCTGCTACCCCAGCTAAGCTAAGTCCTGTTAAGGCTACTCCAAAGACCTATGTAATCCAAAAAGGCGATACGCTTTCTAAGATTTCTCAAAAGTTTTATGGAACCACGAAGAAATGGAAAAGCATTTATGATGCTAATCGCGATCGCATAAACAACATAAATAACCTAAAAGTTGGTGCGCAGATCGTTATTCCGGAAGACGCTGCAAAATAAATTTTTTAGTTTACAGCAGACTCTGAGGCCTATTTTCTATAGGCCTCTTCTTATTTAGCAAAAAAAGCTTGCAAAATGCCCTTTTATTTATTACAGTGAACTTCTAGTATTGTATTAACTATATAAAGGTTCCTGCTATGGTAGAAACAATCAAAAGAACTGATAGCAAATTGGATAGCTCAAGCATTCCATTTATGCTTCCTCCACCAAAAAGCGTAGTAATACGTTTTGGGCGAGCTTTTGTCGTAGTTGTAGAAACAAGCAAAAAAACCCTGCAAATTTTTCAAAATAGCATAAAGCACATTCGAGAATTTATTGAAGAACTACGAGTTGCCATCCTCTCTGCATCCAAAGAATTTCTAACTCTAGAACCTGCTGCCTATAGCCCTTACTATGATACATTTCAAAGAGAACAGTTCCCTCTGCGCCAAGCTCCTTCGTGGAAAATGCGCATTTTAGAGCAAAGAGCGTGTAAACAAATCCCTCTATTAGATCCAAAAGCAAAGACGATTTTGCGGGTTGCAAAAAAAGCACTTACCCAAATTACAGGCAATGCAACAGCAAATTCCCCCATAGAAACAACAAAATTTGGTGCAGGTATTCCAAACGGCCAAAACTGCTGTTTTATGGCCTCGGTACTTCAAGCACTACGAGTTAGCCCCTCATTTAGAACAAGACTAAAGGCCAAAGAGCTAAAGAATATGCCCGTGGTACAAGAGCTTCGCAAAATTTACGATACCATAGAAGGCACAAGCAAAGAGACCAAGAGAACTCTTACCTCATCTGAAATTAACCACTTCCGCACTACCTGTATAGAGTCAGGATTCCAAATAGATAGCTTCATGAGTCAGGAAGACTCCTCCCATTTTTGTCAGTTTTTACTTGGCCAAGTGGGTTTTGAAGAATTTAAAATAAAAGAGCACAACGACCACTCATTTGAAATCCCGGTAAATGCCCTAGACAAAGGACTTCCCCTAACTGAAAATCAGGTCGTCTTTCAACTCGCAAACTCCGAAGTCTCTGAAATTAAAGATCTTATACAAAAGCGTAAAATGGTGGTAGAAGTTGAGCGGAAGCACGTTGAAAAGGATTTACAAGAAAAAGAGCTCCTCACCGAAGAAATCCTAGAAAAATTACGCGCAATGAAAGACATAGAGCTTGTCCCTGTTGAGCAGACGATGCAGTTATATAGGACAAACCTTCCACATGTCCTGCCGCTCTATCTAGAGCGCGCTAACTATGACAGAACAACGCACCAGACATCTCTTAATATGCACAAAATCATACCAAACGAGCAAATTGACTTTCCATTAGCTGACATGCCCGGCTATGCAGCTCGCTACGAGTGGCTAAGCGCAGTTACACGAGAGCAGCCTACAAGTTCGCTCTCTAGCCAAGTTATAAACAAAGATTCAGGCCACTACGGTGCCTGGGCACGCTATGACAACAACGGCGAGGCGATCTTTACCCAATTTGATTCAAGCTCTGCACGTCTTCATACAGATACGGCCCCAGAAGCGCTAGATAGCATCACACAAAACTCACGCCTCCTGGTTTACGAATACCGTGGTATCGTCAAAGCTTAAATTGCATTTTGTACAATTTTAGCTAAGTCCAACTCTTGTACCATAGATTCTGTCGTCAACGAAAAGAGACCATTGTCGCGCGCCACGTTACGCACATCCGCCCCAAGCTTTGACACCTCAGACAAAAAGCCTCTTATCTCTTCAGCGGACGTCAGTTTCAAATTTTTTAGTGTAATACTTGCCGCCGCTTCATGAACACGTTTTAGGTGGGTGTATTTTTCTTGAAATTGGTCAAACCCAGCATGAGCCTGCAAAATCTCAAGGATTTGTGGATTTTCCACTTCCACATACAAGGCCTTAAATCGTGTTAGGGTAGTACATAAAATATCTAAATGTTGCTCTTTTGGAAGTACTTTTTCAAAATAAACCCCGCCAAAATCAAAGTTTCTAAACATTTTTTCAACTTTCGCTTGTACTTCAATTTGGTCAACACTACCTCTACCACTCAGCCTTAAAATAATAACTTTGGTTAATAATTTTGTTGCCGCCTTAGTATTGATCGAAACACCTCTTTTGCATTTTTCAAGGCTTGCACTAACAATTTCCAATTTGTTCGCTCGGGCAATCAGCGATTTTATACCAGGAGCTACTACCTGCTCTTTTGCGAACTCTTTAAGGGCTTGCAGAAGGTTGCGGGTAACCCGCAACGCATATTTTCCAGCATCAATGACTACCCTTCCTGGCTCATCTACTTCATCCAAATGGTCACAAAGCATATGTTCCAGCTGCATTGATTCCTCATAAGCTGCCATCAGAAAGGTTTGTCCTGTAGGTCTTTGAAATGAGGGCTTAAGCATCTCAGCAACATCATTAGCAAGAACAATTTTCGCAATCTCATTAGATATACCATGTTCAGATCGTAGCGTTAAACACAACGGTAAGCTTGCTCTGCGACGAAACACAGGATCTTCAGATAGCTTATCTAACACTTCCTGACGGCCTTCTAAAAACCCTGACATCGAAGTTTTGCGGTCTCTTAGCACTCCATTATGTAACTGCCCCCCTTCTTGCAGTAAAGTCACTTTACCTTCGGACGCTGAAATTGTTCCTCCATCCTGAAGAGATGCCAAAACAATAAGAATACGCTGCAATGCAAGATGGTGGCGATCCAAACTTCTATAAAGGCTATTTAGCTCATGAGTATTAGGTGACGGTACCTGATTAGTTCTAAGCGCTAGAATTTGAGATTCCGATTTAATTTTCTGTTGAAGCACTTTGCAATCCTGTGCCAAACGTACGCGAATTGGGATAAATGCAACCTCTCGAGCTTGTTTATACGCATGTCTATTTTCTAAACATATCTCTCGACATAAAGCTTTCTTGTGCTCAGGACTTGTCACATCACAAATACCATTGGCTTCGAGTAATTTATCTTGAACCTTGCTCTCCAAAATCTGCATAAGAGACTCTACTCGTCCACATAGCTGGCGCATTGCCTTTTGCTCCTCAGGATCCTTAATATTCGTAAGGTCACGCTCTTTACTTTGTTCATAACAAGCAACATCATGATGGAGGCTTAGATAACGTTGAACATACACACTTGCTTTTTCGCCAGCCTGAAAATGACGGTGCGACATTGGAGAGTATAAATACTGCGATAGGTTAATCTCCGCTACATGAGGCGGGTAACATTCTGTATCAAGCTGAACGCCAGAGAGTCCCCCAAAGATAAATGTATGCAAGCAGTCTCTTAGCGTTTTATAAAGTATAGCCTCATCAATACATGGAGGATTGCTAATCAACTTTATTGTTGTATCAACATCTGAATTATATCCAGTTGTTCCGCATGTAGTCCACTCAACTAAAGAAAAACCTAATTTTTGCCCAATGTCGTTGGTGAGCTTTGCGATGAATGCATTTGATTTTACACGAAACTCTTCAAGTGAACAGCTCTCCCCATTGAGTTTAGACTGCATTTTAGAACCCAGCTTTTTCTTCAACTCACTCCACTCACTGTTTTGAATGGTATCAATGTGGCCAGAAAACTCTCTTTGAAACTCTTGTATCTGATTATGTAAATCTGGATAAATCTTAAAAAGGTACTGTAAAACAGCCTCACTTACAGCAGCCATGCTTTTATGCGGCAAAAGCAGAATCTCTCTAAGAGTACTTTTTTGTTGGTTATTATCTACTGATGGTTGATTTACGCTATCCACGCTCAATTGAGCCATCGGAACACATAATTCGTATAACAGGGATGAAGGTCCAAACAACTCAAGGCTATTCATAAGATTCACTCCATTGAAAAAACCACTTAAAAGTTGTACAGTATATCACAGACATCATTTCTGCTAACTTTATTTAAGCAGGAATGATAACTATTTATTTTAATAGAGTAATAGTGATTGACTGGTTTAAAAAAAAGTATGTACTCACAAGAAGAAGGACGAAGTTTTTTTACTGTAAAGTAAGGGTAGCAGAATAAAGATGAACAGCTCGCGCATGAAGCTTGCAAGCAAACTGAGGACTTTTTTTAATTTCAATAAGGACCTGGCCTGGACGGCCTAAAAAATGGCCCTGTTCCGAACCTATCATACAAAGAGCTGTGTCAACCATCTGGTGTTTGAACAAATAGGCGGCAACGCCTCCTTGCATAGAGCCAGTAAAGGGATCTTCTTCAACACCAATAAGTGGGCAAAATGAACGACAATGGACTTGATTTTGGGAATCAAAAGCATGGGGTGTTAAGGCGCAAAAGATAACCAAACGATCTTTAGTGGCAAATTCTTTAGCCTTTTTTTGATCAATCTTGAGCTTACCAAGTTCTTTAAGTGATGGAGTCACAAAATAAACATAATTATTTGTTCGCTCTATCATAACGGGCTTAGATGAATCTAAAAATTCTAGCTCAATTCCAAGAGCATTTGCAAGCTCTCTATGATCATACGGAGCCACTGCAAGATCTATATGAGGAAGGTCGTACGATATTAAAGGAACATCAGCATTCGCTGCATCTATATGCATTGTTACAATGCCTACATTTGTTTGAACTTGAAACTGATAAGACCCTGGTTTTGTCATGCCAAACTTCTGCGCTTTTGCAAGAGCAAAAAGAGCCCCTACGGTAGCTTGAGCGCAAAAACGGACTTCATCACCAGCTCTTGTAAGAAACCTCAGGCGAAAGTCCGCTGACTGACCTATATGATTTGATGGAAGGACAAAGACCGTTTCAGAGAGGTTCATCTCCTGTGCGATCTTTGCCATTTCTGTTTCAGATAATGTTTCAGCATCAAATACAACAACGCTTGAGTTGCCTTCAAAGGGCTTACTTGTAAAGGCATTAACGTGATGTATCGGATAGCTTCTCATTCATTACTCTTTTGCGGTAACCGACTGACTCATAACATATTTATATATTTGCTTAAACTGTTTCCAGTCTTCACGAATACTCTTTTGTAGAGTCCTAATCTCTTGCGAATGCTTTTTAAGCTCATCTTTGTTTGCTGAGCCGTTATTTTTTTCCGCATAGTAGTGCTCTATCTGGGTTCTTGCTTGTGCAAGCTTTTTGGAGATCTCATCGCTAACAGTAGAAATTGTGTTACCAATCTCTTCTTTTCTTGCGATAAATGAGTCTTTTAAAGCTTCAAGCACTTCACCTTTTTGCTCGTCAAGCATACGTTCTTTAACATGGTACTCATTTACACGCTTAAGATTATGTGCAAGGCCTAAACGGTCCAAAGTCCAAATCATCCACTTGGTTGGGTCAAAGTGGTACCAGCGTATACCGTTACGGTAGTCATTAGCAAATGTATGGTGGTAGTTATGGTAACCTTCTCCAAAGGTGAGCAACGAGATAACAAAGTTATCAACGGCCGTCTGCTCAGAGCTAAACGTACGCGCTCCCCATGTGTGTGCAAGAGAGTTGATAAACCATGTAGAATGGTGCAAAGCAAATATACGAAGCCACCAAGCGATAACAAAAGCACCCAAATAGTCATTAAGCATCCAGCCCACCAATAAGAAAGCTAGAATGTTCGTGCTGAACATCAAGTATGGATAATATTTGTGCTGAAACGTTACAAGGGGATTGCGCAAGAGGTCAGAAACCACTTTGTTTTCGATTGGCTTTGGATGATTAAATATCCAAAATATGTGCGCAAACCAAAACCCTTTATTGATTGAGTAAGGGTCGCGATCTGTATCAACATAGGCATGGTGAATGCGATGTTCGTAAGACCAGCGCAAAGCACTCCCTTGGCAGCCCATGCTTCCAAAAAATAAGAGTAACCATTCAGCTACTGGATGGGCCTTATATGTTTGGTGAGAATAAAAACGGTGATATCCGCCTGTTATGCTCATCCCTGTTGCAAAGTAAAGAATAATCGAAGTCACCCACATTCCCCAAGATGGAGAACAGTAGTAAAAATAAATTGGCAACATGATGAGAAGAGCAATATGGTAAACTAAAATAAATAGACTAGCTGGGCGCCAGTTATAGTCTGAAAGACGCATACGTTCTCCTATTAGAATTTTAATAAAGCTATCATATACGAAACCCTTTACATTTGAAACAAAAAAAATCTTTTTACCACAAATATCTCTAGTTCTATCTCAGAGAGGACTAAGATTCAATCCATTCGAAAAGCTGCTGATCAAGCCAATAAGAGGTATGTTCTTTGGCTGTCTGCCCTAAAAAGCCCATATGACCCCCATATTTAGTAGTAAAAAGCTCTACAGGCATCCCTTGGGCGGCCTTGATTATTTCTTTTGCTATAAAAGGGTCATCTTCTGCAAAAAGCAGCCGACAAGGATGTTGTATTTTAGAAAGATAAAATAGACTGCTTGAGCTTTTGTAATACTCTTCTGCTCCAGAAAATCCCCAGTAATGAGCGGTTATCGTATTATCAAATTCATAAATAGAGCGGACTTTATTTTTCATCCACGGCTCGGCCTGCTCAACCACTTTTTTAAGAAAGTAGGAATGATAAAATCCATACCTTCGTTTCTGCATGCGTCGCACAGTATGTCCAAGATCAAGAGGTGGACAAACGGCTATTGTTTTTTTAATAAGTCGTGAGGCATCATCCCCTAACTCTCCTGCTAGCTTTAAAACAATATTAGCTCCAAGCGAAAAGCCTAGCGTAACAATTTCTTTTGATGGATTTTGCTGCTTTAATAGCTCCAAAACAGCCAGGAGATCTTGACTTCTGCCACCATGATAAGGAAGCGACGATAGCCCCTTACCGGATCCGCAGCCACGCAAATTAACACGTACAGCCATTATATTTTGGTCATAAAGCTTTCTTGCCATCCGTATCATGTAGTTTGAATTATGGCTTCCACCTAGTCCATGAACAAGAACAACGATTTGGTTGTAAGAATCAGGTGCAGAAATCTCACAGGAGAGCAAGTCATTATTCTCAATGGATACCTGCCAGTTTTTTGAAGGCGGTGCAGCTGGCGGTTTACGAAGAGATCCTAAGATAGTTTGCAGATGACCGGATGAGAGCCCCGGTAATGGTCTAAAATTGAGTTTAATCATAATCCTGCTAACTGTAGCCTGGCGCTCTTTATTAAGCTAGATATTCTACTTTGAGAGTATTCGGGTATAAAGAGGCTGACAGGAAATAGCCTCTAAAAAGGGGGAGTTATAAAAAAAATGTCCCATTCAGAACTATTATCTAGTTATGAATGGGACGATTGCCCAGGATAGGACTCGAACCTACACACCTTACGGCACCAGATCCTAAGTCTGGCGTGTCTGCCAATTTCACCACCTGGGCAAAAATCTCAGATCAGTATATAACAAAGGCACAATTTATGAAAGAAGCAGCTATCGCAATTATTTTCTATAACCACAATATTCTCCTTATCAAAAGGCGAGATGTGCCCGTCTGGGTACTTCCTGGAGGCGGAATTGATGAAAATGAAAGCCCCGAAAATTCTTGCATTCGAGAAGCAAAAGAAGAGACTGGAATAGAACCAATCTTAGTGAGAAAGGTAGGTACTTGGCTCCCAATTAATCGCCTAGGATCATGCATGCATGTGTTTGAGTGTAAAGTAGATACGACAACAAATGAACTTACCGCTCAAGAAGAAAGCCTAGAAGTGAGCTTTTTTCCGATCACCGACCTTCCACCTACCTTCTTTTTTTTACACCGAACGCTACTTGAAGTCGCCTTAAGGAAAGCCCCCCAAAGAATCTATTTCCAAACAGAACTCACCTACTGGAAAGCCTTCAAAACAGCAATCAGTCACCCAATACTCTCAATTCGCTATCTTTTATCGAGGTTGGGGCTTCCTCTAAATAACTGATCACACG
The DNA here is from genome assembly GCA_041737255.1 of Chlamydiales bacterium. Classification (GTDB taxonomy): domain Bacteria; phylum Chlamydiota; class Chlamydiia; order Chlamydiales; family FEN-1388; genus SZAS-7. Next base: position 18,196 of record JBGSSB010000041.1, read on the forward strand.
TATTATGATCACAACTAACATTGGGAGAAATCATGGTAAAACCTGACCACTGGATTCGTGAAGCATCTGAAACATCCAAAATTATCGAGCCTTTTGTAGACCACCTTGTTAGGTATAACGAAGATGGCAACAAAATTGTAAGCTATGGCCTTTCGAGCTTTGGCTATGACATTCGAGTAGCAAGCGAGTTTAAAGTATTCACAAACGTCTATAACAGTATCGTTGATCCTAAGCACTTTAGCGACGATGCCTTTGTGGACATCAATACAGATGAATGTATCATTCCCCCAAATTCATTTGCCCTTGCCCGCTCTGTAGAGTATTTCCGTATTCCACGTAACATCTTAGCGTTTTGCATTGGTAAGTCAACCTATGCTCGCTGCGGTATAATTGTAAACGTCACCCCTTTTGAACCAGGATGGGAAGGCTACGTGACTCTCGAAATTTCAAACACAACCCCCCTTCCAGCAAAGATTTACGCCAATGAGGGCATAGCACAAGTAGTCTTCTTTGAGGGAGAGCCTTGCGAAACATCATATGCAGACCGCAAGGGTAAGTATATGAATCAAGTTGGCATAGTGGGCCCTTCGGTATAGAATATGAAGAATAGCCTCTTTATCAAATCGTGGTGGGTATGGACAGTCGCTATCGTCTGCTTTGGCCTCTACGAACAGGCGGCAATGAAACTAGAAAAAGACATTGCCAGCCTGGATAAAGAAATCACAAGTCTCGAAGGACGCATTATTAAAGCTACTCACAGACAGCAGTACCTAATAATCCAACAAGAAAGCTTTACTGACCCTGCTTGGATTGAGCGCACCTTAATACATGGCCTTGGCATGGTTCCAGAAGGATACACCAAGGTGTATTACAAAAAAGAACCAGCCTTATGATGATAGCGCTTCAGATTGCCGCCATACTTTTATTGACTTTGGCATCAGCTTTTTTTTCCTGCAGTGAAGTCGCATTTTTCTCACTACCAACATCCAAAATACGCGCATTTCGTAGCCAACAAGATCCCCGAAAAAGAAATGTCGGACAAATTCTCTCTCGCTCAAAAAGCCTTCTTGTTACCATTTTCATGTATAACACAATCGTTAACGTACTATTGCAAAACTCAACCTCAGATCTTTTTGCAGGGGCATCTGGAGGCTGGCTATTGAAAGTAGGTATTCCTCTTATCCTTGTGCTAATAGCTGGAGAGCTTATTCCAAAATACTTAGGTCTCGTACACAATGAAAAGCTCGCACTCCTTTTTGCGCCGGCAATTGAAAAGCTTGAATGGATCATTACCCCCTTAAGAGTGCTGGTCACAAAAGTATCATACACCCTATCAAGGCTCTTTTTCTTTTTTTTAAAAGCGGAACCTGCGCTTTCTAAAGATGAGCTAGCCCATATCCTTAAAAGCTCAGAAGGCACGGGCATTTTACATCAAGATGAAGCTGCGCTTATCTATGGCGTCTTGAAACTCGAAGACAAACAAATTAACGAGCTCATGCGCCCACGCAGTGAAATGCCCATGTATGATATTGAAGAGCCTATTTCAAAGCTCATCCACTTATTCTCAAATGAGCTACTCACAGAAGTTGCCCTCGTTGAGATGCCCCAAGAAAAAATGCTCGGCGTAATACGAGCTCGAGATTTTTTTATTAAACGCTCTGAAATATCAAAAGGACGAGACCTGTTAAAAATACTGCGTAAACCCTTTTATGTTCCAGAAACAACTACAGCAAGCACACTTCTACAGCAGCTAAGAGGCCAAAACACAAATTCAGCTTGGATTGTCGATGAATATGGTACTACATGTGGGATGGCTACAGAGCACGATCTTCTTTCCGAGGTAGTAGGTTCAACCTCTAAATCAAAAGAGGAAAAGCCCGAATATGAACGCATCTCAAACGATACTATTGTTGCAAGCGGCACAATGCCCCTAGATGATGTACGGGAGCTTTTCGAGGTAGAACTTACAAGCGAATACCATATGATTACCATTGGCGGCTTTATTACTGAAAAAATTGGCGACATCCCAGCGGCAGGAAGTGTCCTTGAAGAAGAGCCCCTCTATATGCGAGTACTTTCTAGCAACAATACAAGGATCCGTAAAGTCTATATTCAAAAGAGATCAACGCCATGAGTGAAAGTAGCTTCTGGCTTTTAACTACATTTTTCTGGACTGCAGTTCTTGCCTTTTATTCTATGCAGGAAATGGCCTGTATATCATGCAACAAGCTTCGATTAGACTATGCCGTATCACAAAAAAGACGCACGGCAATATGGCTCCAAAAACTCCTAGAGTCTCCTCAGCTTCTGTTTAGCACCACCTTAATTGGTGTAAATGTTGCGATGATGGTAAGCTCTGAGAGTTCTCGGCAACTATTTGCATCGTGGGGATTAGATCCAAACCTTGCACCTTTAGCTGAGATCCCCTTACTCGTTGTGTTTGGTGAGCTTATACCTATGTTTGCTGCACGACTTTACCCTGACCACGCAAGCCGTCTTGGGATTCCTCTCTTATATGCTAGCGCTAAAATTCTTATGCCAATTACAGCTGGCATCTCCTATTTTTTCAAAAAAAATGAAAAGAAACATCACACCCCGTTCTTAAGCCGTGATGAGCTACAAAGACTCCTAGAAGAGCACCAAGGAGGCTATCTTGGAGAGCTCACATCTCCAGAAAATGACTTTATAGGCAATATTTTCAATTTACGCAATATGCAAGCTTTTCAGCTTATGCAAAATCTTAACCATGCAGTATGCATATCAAGTCACACAACAGTTGGAGAACTCAGAGAGCTACTCAGACGAACAAGACAACCAGTTTTCCCTGTTTACCATAAAGCCAAAGCCAAAATTATCGGCATGCTCTACATCCAGGAACTTCTTAATGTAAGTCCTAACAAACGAATAGATGAATTCACGGAAAATGCCATATTTATACCATTTGACCAGTCTGCACTAGAAATTATCAGAAAACTTCAAGAAGAAGACCAAAGCGCAGCTGTTGTCATCAATGCAAAAGGTGAAGCTGAAGGTGTCATTTTTCTTGATGACCTTATCGATGAAGTATTTGGCTCAGACTCAAAAAAAGAACCAAGTGACATGCGCTACCTCGAAAAAACTGTTCCTGCCGATACCTCAATTGCGACATTCAACGCAACTTACGACACAGAACTTGACGGATCAGGCTGCAAGACATTTGCAGAGCTCATAGACAAAAGCCTCGGTAGACATCCCCATGTACAAGACACTATATTCATTGAACCATTTGAGCTTATCGTAAAAGAAACCTCCCTATTCAAAGCAAAAACAGTCCAGATTCGCTCCAAATCACCTTAAGCTAAAGCGAGAATATATCAGACTAGCAAAGCCAAGGGATGTCACAAGCAACTTGTTACAAAACATTAGACATCTTGCATAACCACAATCCCCTGCCCTTGCCCCTGCCCTTGCCCGGAAATGTTTGAAGAACTTATGGCTCACAATGCTGATTTTAAATATAAAGATCTGATTCTCAAATTTATTGTCGGTCATCTATGCAGAAATACAAAGCGATACAGAAACTTTCATCCATAGAATTTTGAAGGTTAACGGGAGTGCGAAAGGAGACTTTTGTACAAATGACCTCAATAGTCAAAGAGGCCGAGAAGCAAAGAATGTCCCGGGGAGGAAAGCCTTCTTATCTCGTCATCGAGGATAAATTACTTATGACCTTAGAATACTTAAGAGAATACAGGACATATTTTCATTTGGGGCAAAGCTACGGGTTGAGTGAAAGTGCCTGCTATAGGAATTGTAAGTGGATTGAAGACATCTTAATCAAAAGCAAAGCATTTTCTCTTCCAGGAAAGAAGGCTCTGCTTAAAAGTGACACTGAATTTGAAGTGATTTTGATTGATGCCACTGAAAGCCCGATAGAAAGGCCTAAAAAAAAGGATTCGATGTAAAAAGCGAATTAGAAATAGAAATAACAAGCAGAAAAGATTTTATTCCGGGAAAAAGAAAAGGCACACACTAAAAAGTCAGGTTGTTGTAGATAAGAAGTCGAGTTTAATCATATCTACGAACTTTTGTAATGGGAAGAAGCATGATTTTAAGTTATTCAAAGAGAGTAAAGTGCGTTGGGTTCAAAAGATTCAAGGAATCGTTGATTCCGGGTATACCGGAATAAAAAAACTTCAAAATACGAGTCTATTGCCCAAAAAACGATCGAGAGGCAAAGCTCTTACTAGAGACGAGAAGCAAATGAATCGTAATATTTCTTCAGAACGAGCTTTAAACGAAAATGTGATAGGATGCTTAAAACGATTTAAAATTTTGAGTGATAAATATAGAAACAGAAGAAAAAGATTTGGATTGCGAATCAACCTGATCGCAGGGATTCAGAATTGGGAGTTAAAATATGACAATAGCCGTTCCTTCAGTGGAGAAACGAATTCTTTTAGACCATGAGAAGTTAACCGTATACCAAGTGGCGATAGAATTTGTCGTACTAGCGGATGTCATAATAGAACATTTACCTAGAGGTAGAGCATATTTAAGCGAT
>JBGSSB010000148.1:0-1775 GCA_041737255.1 Chlamydiales bacterium
GGGGTTCTATCAGTAACCATGGTTTAGCCTCTGCAGGTGTTTTTCAAAAGAGCAGATTACCTAATTTTGGTTAAATATTCAAGGACGAATATTGCAGAAAAATCATCTTTGTAAAAGCGACTTAAATCAACACCCTAGGCCGGTCCCTGACCATTGGGACCGGCCCGTCTTTTTCCGGCTCGGCTTTTCGTTAAAATCTTGTATAGCAGTGAGTTATTCTTTTATTTAAGAGATCTTCAGTGAGATCAGGATTGAAGTAGGTAGAAACTAGGCTCAAACAAGAACTCGTTCGTATGAGATGCTTGCAACGCGAAAGCAAAAGAGAGTCAATTAAAGCCTCTTTTCCAGTTTTATATGGACTTTTGTTATTTGGATTCATGTAGTGAATAGGTACGTTGCCAGATGAGCGCAAACAGTCGTGGGAAATAACTTTTCCCTCAAAAGCACTCTGCATATAGCTTAAAAATTCTTTTTCGTCAGTAGCTACAAAAATTAGATAGTCCCTCATGTGATGATCAGTAACATAAGTGGCAACAGCAGAAGATAGCTTTTCATAAGGAATCCCATTAGCTTCAGTCCCTTTTTTATCAGTACCACGGTAATGAATGCCTATCACATCCTTACCAGCAAACTTCTCAGTCACAAATTGATCGACTTCATCGAGAATTTCAGGCTTTACACGAATATATTTTTTGATTAGATTGGCTATGCGCTGCCTTGAGAGACCTATTTCAGCCAAATAAGAGATCCTGCCGGTTTCAACTGCAGCACTATAGTCAACATCTGCATCTTCAAACGCACCGAGTTGTACTGGCTCAAAATAGTAATTCCACGAATTTAAGCCACAGGCTGGCTCATAAAATAATCCCTTATCCTTAAAATTTATCTGCAACCCATCTATGTCTTGCGTGTCATACAGATCCAGATAATTTACAACCGTAAGAAACACGCTGAAAAACCCCTGATAAGGGTGAATTTCGTTTAGCACAAAACACTTCTTCTTAGTTTTAGGCTCTTTTAGAACCTTATCATTAACAATCAGAAAAACCTGCTTTTCTGAACCTCCCACTTGATAGCTAAAAACTTTTACACCATTGACGCTAAAAGGCGGATTACTTAAGTCTACAGGACGATGATCCCCACAGACAATACTTCTATTTGTTTTGTTGATCGCTCTCTTACAAGCATCGTTTACAATAAGGCAATATTTAAATTTACCAACTTTTTCAAGAAATTGCTGAACCTCACTATTTGATAAGTATTGTAAAACATCTTTGCACAGCAATAAGTCAGCAGAAGGCAGTTCGGCTTCTAGGATATCTGCATGAATATATGAAATGCTAGGCGATGAAAATAGACCACGGTTGCGCTCTATAACAGGTTTTACGATATCGATTCCTACATAGCTCGTATGGCCCCAGTCAATCGCTTTAGAAAAAGCCCAATCACCGCAACCCGCATCTACTACGCTGGTAATTTCATTAGCCTGAATAAACTTATGTAGAAAATCGATATAAGAAAGGTTGTTCTCAAGTGTAGAATCTGGTCCTGAGGATCCGAGGCCATCTTCATTTACTCCCCATGCGCCGGTATCATAAATGTTAGTGAAAATTTTCTCTCTTCGCTCTTCGGCAATAGAGATATGATCAGAAGTTGTGTTTGAAATAAAAAGAGTGTACCCTCAGTAAGGTTTTCGTCAAAAAACAAATAACAGAGGGTAACTCATGAAAGAGTATGTCAATTTCACAGATAAAGATCATGTACAAACTTTCGAA
>JBGSSB010000160.1:0-25575 GCA_041737255.1 Chlamydiales bacterium
AAATCAAAAACAGCACGAAACGTGTTTTTAAGACATGTTTCAGGGGTGTTTACAACAGAAAAGAACAAGATACGCAGGATACGCTAGCGCGGGCAGGATAAGCAGGATAATTGTAAACGTTTACTCGGCGTCAACATTCCCTAAACTGGAAGAAAAATGGTCACACGTTTGAAGAAATTTTTAGTTTGAAAATCTAAAGTTTTTGACAGCCCAGATCAGGCCCTATACCGTTCACTTAAGCTGAAAACTCAGCGATTAGAACGATGGAACGATCAAAACGATAAAAAAATAGAAAACACAACACACATCCGTCACCCAGAAAGTGCTAATCTTTTTGAACTTTCATCGTTAGTATCGCTCTATCGTTTTAATCGTTGAGAGCTTAAGTGAACGGTAAAGGGGCTGACCCCGCCCCCCCGAGAGGAAGAAGAGCGCGTACTTGAATTTCCTACTATTGTGCGCCGCTGCATCTAATACGGATGGGCTCAGCGCAAGACTCTTACTGTCAATACTAAGCCTTCCTACGAAAACAACCACATTGCGTAGCTATTTTATTCCAAAACGGGCCTTAATCAAATTCTTTATATCATCGGGTGGTTCTTTTGCAAAAATCTGATAGACAACCTCTCTAGGTTGAATACCGAAACCCATTATTTTTTTAACTAAATCTTCTTTATTCTCCTTAAAGGCTTCCAGGAGAATATTAGCCAAGGCATCTGTCATCATTTTTGATAGAGGAGTAGCTGTTTTTGGCTTGCAGCTTTGCACAATACATTGAACTACGTTCATTTTTTCATTTTTTATACAGTCGCGCATAACAGATTCGACTACAGAACCCATTTGTTCTCTGCTTTCTATAAGTTTGATAAGCGCAGTCGTCATTTCTTTGTTATTTTGTGAAGCAGCAATATCTAGAGCATCCTTAAGACTTTTTTCAGCTACAGGAGCTTTGCTTGCGCGAAGTCCATCTACGACGGAACAATACCCCTTTTTAACCTGATCTAAAAATTCAGCATCCTGTCTTTGAGGTATGGCTTTAGAAAAAGCTGCTGCAGTTTTTTGTGTAGCAGCGGGTGTGACCTTATATTGAATATTGCCATTGGCATCTTTTAGCGGTACAACAAGCCCACGGTCATTTTTTCTTCCTTTCGCAAGCTCTGGGCGAGAATTCAATGCCTGAACGAGTTGCTCAAGGTTTTCCTTATTTGCTTTTCCCCAGATTTTGCCTGTTTTAACCTCGACTGTAAATGTCTCCATTTTCGCTCGAGACGTCTGTGAGTCAGGAAGCTTCCATCTATTTGAACCTGAATCAAATGCAACGCTACCCATAGCCTTATTCCCCTATTGTTTAGTCAACATTTTTTTGCTCCACTATCTTCATTTTAGGGGGCTTCTCTTATTTTATCAAATAAATATTTAATAGCTTCGAAGTGCCTATAATTTGAGCCCTTTTCACACATCATGCGAGCTAGATGCCCTCGAGTAAAGTAAGAATCCCCTTAAATGGAATGACCAACCAATCAGGGCGTACATTAAGTTCATACCCCAACTCATAGATAGCCTTGTTTAACACAAAGGCCTGCAGCAAGTAGGTACAATCACCAGCATCTTTTGGAACTAAAGATAACTGCGTTTCATTAATGGCATCAAAATAGGCCTTTAAATAGATTTTGGTGACATGCTGGCACCAAAGATTTGCCCATGGCTCCATACGGCCAATTACTTCAGGACGAATTGCCGTGTTTGAAAAAAGCGCCCGATAGGCTGCGTAATGAAAAGATCGAAGCATGCCCGCTACATCGCGCAGCACCGATCGTTTGCGACGTCTTACAGCAAATGAATGCAAGGGCTCCCCTTCAAAATCAATCAAGACAAAATCTTTTCCCGTATAAAGAAGCTGCCCCAGGTGATAGTCTCCGTGAATTCGTATTTTTGATAGAGAAAATGATTTTTGCAAAAGCTTCTCTAAAAAGTGTAAAATATCCTGCTCGGCAGCAAGAACCTCTCGACCACTTTTATGTAAACTCTCTGGCATTTTATTTATTTGATTTTTTAAAGACTGAAATATCGATCGCATATTACTACGCATATCCTGATACAAAGAGCGCTGGTATAAATAGGAAAATGGCTCAGCCTTAAATTCTGCCCCATCTTTGTTCGAGCCCAGCGCTATATGCATTTCAGCTGTTCTTTGCCCCATAAGTTGTGCGGCATCTAAATATGTACCTCCTATTAACCCCTCAACGATGGAATCCGTTGGCACTACCTCTTGAAAATCTTTAAGTGCCAAAACTTTTTCGTAAAAAGGCGAGAGCGAATCAAGAGTAAAGTCCCAGCCACTGCCCTGATTGGGGACAAGTTCTTGTAACAGAGCCACTGTTGCTGTTGACTTATCTGAATATTTCCAGTTAATACTCCCAGCAAACTTTGGGATGTGGTCAAAAGTTGTCTTTTCTGTTAAAAACCGATTTATTTCCACATCAGGATTAATACCATCTTCAAGGCGACGATAAAATTTTAAATAAAACTCTTGTCCGTATATAATAGAGGAATTACTTTGCTCACCCTTTAAAAGACGAGGGCTCACATCCTTTTCTTTATCCTGCTTCAAACCCTTTCTTATTAATGGAGCAAATGTAGTTGTATCCACTTTCTGACTGCGTCGATTCATAATAAAGCCAAGTACCGCCTCACAAAAGCTTTCGTCATGAATACTTTCGTATAAAAACCCATCTTTTGCATCAACTTTAACCATGGCAATACAGTCATTTTCCATTGCCTCAAGCAGCTGCTCAGATTCACTCTTAAGCCCAAAAGAAAGAGGAACAAAGTAACAATCTACCTCTTTTTTCTCTTGATAGCTCACCTCTACAACACAAAGAAGTGACTTTTCAAACGGTAGTGCTGAAATAACTTTTGCTTGTTGAATTGTTAGTGTTTTTTGCGCAAACCAGCGGGCTTTTCGTAAAAATCTAGGCAAAACTTCTTTTTCAAATTTTTTCTTGCTATTTCCCTTTAGTACGTTTTTCCATGAGCGATCTACATGCATTCTCGGAACTTCACTCTCGGTGGCAAGCTCTAAAAGAGCCCTTCCAGGCTTTAATGCAAGCCAGTAATAGCCGTAAGGACCTAAAGTTAAAGAGTAAGGATCTTCTTTAATAGGGGGAAACGGATTTTGATGAAAAAGCTCTCTTGGAAGATACCCTGAGTACTTTGAAAGATCAAGCGAGCAGGCCTGAGAAAAGCGTGAAAGGTTTACAACAACTAAGATAAGCTCATCTTCATAGCTACGGATAAATGTGAGTACTTTATGGTTATCACTTGATACAACTTCAAATGTCCCACTACCAAAGGCATCGTAGTTTTTTCGCACTGCAAGAGACCTTCTTATCCACCACAAAAGTGATGATGGGTTTTGCTCTTGGTTTTCAACATTTACAAGCTCGTAATGATATGAGGGATCGATAATCACAGGAAGATACAACTTTTGCGGATTTACCTTAGAAAAGCCCGCATTTCTATCAGGGTTCCACTGCATCGGCGTTCTCACGCCATTTCTGTCCCCCAAATAGTAGTTATCCCCCATTCCAATTTCATCGCCATAGTATATCACAGGGGTTCCAGGAAGCGAAAAAAGCAAAATATGCATTAGTTCAATTTTTGCTCGGTCATTATCTAAGAGAGGGGCAAGACGCCTACGAATGCCAAGATTTATCCTAGCTTTTGGATCTTTAGCATAAATCCGGTACATATAATCCCGCTCTTCATCTGATACCATTTCTAAGGTAAGCTCATCGTGGTTTCTTAAAAACATAATCCACTGACAAGGCTCTGGCAGTTGGGGTGTCTGCTCTAATATATCTATAATGGGGAAGCGGTCTTCCATTTGAACTGCCATAAACAGCCTAGGCATCACAGGAAAATGAAAGGCCATATGGCACTCATCGGCCTTTCCAAAATAGGCTGCCGCATCTTCGGGCCACTGATTGGCCTCAGCAATTAACACCTTATCTGTAAATTTATCATCTACGTGTTTGCGCAAAACCCTAAGAAACTCATGCGTCTCAGGAAGGTTTTCACAGTTTGTCCCCTCACGCTCAAAAAGGTAGGGCACAGCATCTAATCTCAGCCCATCCACCCCCATCTCAAACCAAAAATCAAGTGCTTTAAACACCTCTTTTTGCACGAGGCGATTATCAAAGTTTAAATCGGGCTGGTGCGAGTAGAAGCGGTGAAAATAGTAACTCTCTGCTACAGGATCCCATGACCAGTTAGAGGGCTCAAAGTCTTTAAAGATAATACGCGCATCTTTATAGCGATCAGGAGTGTCACTCCACACATAAAAATCTCTAAGACTAGACCCCTTAGGCGCATGCCTTGCTCGCTGAAACCACTCATGCTGATCTGAGGTGTGGTTAACGACTAGCTCTATAATAAGCCGTATGCCGCGCTTATGGGCTGCTTTTAAAAAGTCGCGAAACTCTTTCAACGTGCCATAATCAGGATGGATGCCATAGTAGCTAGCAATATCATAGCCATCATCCTTTAAGGGAGAGGGGAAAAAGGGCAACAGCCATATCGCCGTTGTCCCTAAAGACTCAATATAATCTAGTCGCTCAGTAAGGCCAACAAAGTCTCCAATGCCATCTTCGTTGCGGTCGTAAAAGCTTTTTACGTGCATCTGGTAGATTACGGCATTTTTAAACCAAAGAGGATTTTTTTCTCGCTTTACGACCATAGTTATTCACCCTTACATAAAGTACTCAAAACCCTTCTCGCGACGCATTGGGGTTTGAATTTTAAAAATGCGTGCAGGCAGTATTTTAGGATCTATCGTAATAGCTACCTCGTCGCCCTCCCAAATTAGGCGCCTATCTTGCAAGAGCTCGTGAACCCTATAGGACTGCTCTTTTGGCAGCCCAAGCTCGTCCATTGGTATTTTCAAAACACCTGATTGAACTTCATGAGGATCCATGCATACAACAATCAAAAGACTCTCCGATGCAAATTTTGCATAACAGACAAGCTTGTTACTGGAGATCTCACAAAATTTTAGATTGTTAGTCTTTTGCAAGGCTGGATTATGCCGCCGAATATGATTAACCCTTTTCATCAGATCTTTTATTGGCAAAGACTCACTTCTATCCCAATACTTAATCTCATATTTTTCTGCATCTACATACTCTTCTGTATTTTTTACGGCCTTGTTTTGCATGCGCTCATAAGGTGGGCCATAAAGGCCATAATTAGACGAGAGCGTAGCGGCTAAGATCAGTCTAATCATAAATATCGCCTGACCATCATATTGAAGATCTACAGGCAGAATATCAGGCGTATTAGGCCAAAAGTTTGGCCTGAAATAGTCAGCTTTTTCTTTTGATGTTATGTCCAAAATATAACGCATCAATTCATTTTTTGTGTAGCGCCAGGTAAAGTAGGTGTATGACTGCGAAAAACCAAGCTTTGCAAGTCTGTTCATTACCTTTGGACGAGTAAAGGCCTCAGCAAGAAAAATGACTTCTGGATGCTTTGTCTTTACCTCTTTAATTAGCCACTCCCAAAACAAAAAAGGCTTTGTATGGGGGTTGTCAACACGAAAACAGGTTATCCCCTTATCAATCCAAAAAAAGAGGATTGAAGCAAGCTCTTGCCACAGCTCTTTGTACTGATCAGTTTCAAAGTTAAACGGAACGATATCTTCATATTTTTTTGGTGGATTTTCTGCATGCTTAATTGTTCCATCAGGACGATGCAAAAACCACTCAGGGTGCTCTGTTATATAAGGATGATCCGGTGAGCATTGAAAAGCGATATCCATAGCGATATGCACGCCATGTTTTTTGGCATGTGCTACAAGCTCTGCAAAGTCATCAAATTTTCCAAGCTGTGGGTGAATGGCTTTATGCCCCCCATCTTTTGAGCCTATTGCCCAAGGGCTTCCTGGGTCATCACGCTCAACCTTAAGCTGGTTATTTTTACCTTTTCTATGGGAAATACCAATTGGATGTATGGGAGGAAGGTATAAAACATCAAATCCCATGCTGGCAACATCTTCAACCCACCCCATGCAGTCTTTAAATGTGCCGTGGATACTTTTTTTTGCACTGCATGAACGAGGAAATAGCTCATACCATGTGCTAAACTGCGCAAGGCGAGGCTCTACAACTACTGAAAGCTCTTTGTCATACTCTGTTACCCACTGCTTGTTAGGATACGAGCTGCGCATGATGCTATGAAGTTCCTTGTCTAGTACAACCTCCAAAAGCTCATCTTGGCTCTGGCACTGCAACAGAAGTTCATATTTTTTTTGAAGCGTGCCATCTTTTGCATGATCAAGAGCTCTTCTAATCATCTGCTTAGCAGTGGCAATATCTTGGGCAACGTCAACTCCACTTATAGCTTTTTTGTGTAAATCCTCTTGGCATGTCTCAAAAGAGTCAATCCAAGCATGTACTGTGAATTGATAGGTTCCTAACGAATCCACACAAAATACTGCCTTCCAGCGATCATTTCCCTGAGATTGCATAATCTCTTCACGCCATATTTTTTCACCCTCTTTTCGATAAAGCAAAGTTACAGCGACATGATCATGCCCATCGGTAAAAGCATCAGCGCAAACTTCTACCTCATCTCCAATGATTCGCTTACATGCAAACCTACCCCCTTCAACCTCAGGGCTCACTTGGGTAATTACCACCTTATTCCTAGCAAACATAGCACCAAAAAATTAAAAATTTAACCCTACGCCCAGCTATAGCAGATTCGCTCTCTTTAATCGACAATTATTTATTTTATTAAAAACAAAACCTTGATAGGGTCGCGAAATATGGAAATACCACTATTACGCGACCTTATCATCATCTTCGGACTCTCTATCGGAGTGCTGCTACTCTGTCACCACATAAAAATTCCAACTGTTGTAGGATTCTTACTCACAGGTATACTTTCAGGGCCTCACGGTCTTGGACTCATTAAACACCCCGAAGAGGTGCAAATTCTGGCAGAAGTTGGTGTGATCATGCTACTTTTTGCCGTAGGGATGGAGCTATCAATAAGAAAAATGTTTGGAGAAAAGAGATTTTTTCTTTTAGGAGGATTACTTCAAGTAACACTCACGACCTTGGTTGGATTTTTAGTAGGAAAATTCCTCGACAGGCCGCTTGGCGAATCTATATTTTTAGGCTTCCTACTCTCTCTTAGCAGTACAGCTATTGTACTTAAAGTGTTGATGCGACGAGAGGAGCTTTTTACCCCTCACGGCCGCATTGTGCTGGGGATTTTGATTTTTCAAGACATCATCGTTGTACCCATGATGCTCGCAACACCACTACTAGCAGGCACAAGCGAACTCATAGACCACTCATTTTTATACCTACTAGCAAAAGGCGTCATTGTTTTAGCACTCATATTTTTTGCCGCACTTAAAATCGTCCCAAAAATCCTTCACCTAGTTACAAAAACACACAATCGCGAGCTTTTCTTACTCACCATATTTGCCATCTGCTTTAGCGTAGCCTGGATCTCATCACTTGTGGGGCTATCTTTAGCATTAGGGGCCTTTTTAGCTGGCCTTATTATTTCTGAGTCTGATTATAAGCATCAAGCAATCGGCGACATCTTACCCTTCCGGGACATATTTACAAGCCTATTTTTTGTTTCAATAGGCATGCTTTTAGATTTATCGTTTGTTTTGGCAAACCCCTTTACTATCATCTTGCTTACATGCGGGATTATAGTGATGAAAGTCCTTATTGTAACAGGGACAGGGCTTGTGCTAGGCATGCCACTTCGAACAGTAGTCTTAGCAGCCTGCGCCTTAGCACAAATAGGCGAATTTTCGTTTGTGCTGGCAAAAGAGGGGCTTGACCTTGGCATAGGCTCTGTCTACTACAACCAGCTCTTTTTAGCTGTTGCAATAGCAACCATGGCACTTACGCCAACCATAATTTTCATCTCCCATGCCTTTACACAAAACATCTTACGCTTTTCCTGGCCTTTGAAGGTGGTTGCCGGCATCAAACCCGTCGAAGAAACAGAACAAAAAACCTGGGAACATCATGTCGTAATAATTGGGTATGGCCTAAATGGAAAAAACTTAACTCGATCTTGTGAAGAGTCCAACATTCCTTATATTGTTTTAGATATGAATCCTGATACTGTACTCACATCTAAAGACAAAGGAATACCTATCTACTTTGGGGATGCTACACAAGATCGAGTTTTAAAACATGTACATCTTGACAAGGCACGAGTTATTGCGATTGTTGTAAACGATCCTACCGCAGCCTTACATATTGTCGAACATGCCCGCCGAATGAACAAGAGCGCCTACATTATCGTCCGCACAAGGTTCGTAGAAGAAATGAAGCCGATGTTTGCTCTTGGCGCCGACGATGTCATCCCAGATGAGTTCGGCTCATCACTTGAAATATCTACTCGTGTGCTTTGTAAGTGTGATATTCCTATGGGTTCTATAGAGAAGCTCACCAATACACTGCGCCACGAGCTAATCACATAAACATATGTTTTAACTTTTTTGTTATTTCTTTGCAGCACGTGCTTTTCTTAATTCGAGGAAACTGCCGCTCTTCTAGATCAAGTCCAGAAGCTTCAAATTGTTCTAAATTGATAAAAAGCTTAGCGACATCAATCTTTGAAACAGCTGTACAGTCTATATTAAGAAATCTCAAAGTTTTTGAGTTTGTTTGACTCAGGCGCTCAAGTCCCTTATTATCAAGTAAAGTTCCCTGCAAGAAAACTCTTTGTAAATTTGGAAATTGGCCGTTAATCGCTGTTAGCTGTAAACAATTCCAAACTGACACATCTCTGAGTGATTGTTTACATGTGGCCTCTAAGTTTGTAAAGAGCCTATCGGTGTACTCTAGTGCATCCCCTAACTCAAATCGTTGCAAATTAGTAAAAGCACACCCATCAAGTGTTGCAAGCCCCTGGCACTGCACAATCTGCAGCTCTTTAATTTGAGCGCCCCACACGTCGCTAATTTTGCGCAAAACATGATCAGGGTTTTCACATCGAAAAACTCTTACCTTTTTCACTGTACCTGGAAGGATGAGAGGTGGCTTTTTGTTACACCAAGCTTCAACATGCTCTTCAAGGACAAATAAAACACCTCTCTCTACTAAACCAAAAGGATCAACACCCATAATACCTTAATAATTCAAAACCATTTAATATTTACTCTAATCATAATAATGCCACTCAATTCATTTTCTTGCTTACTGAAAACAGATAATTTACTCAATTAAATAGAAAACCATAGATAGAAAAAATTATTTGTCGGCGCACCCATAAAGACTTGATTTAATAACTCGATCTCGTTAAAAAAAAATTAACCTGTAAAATCACGAGTACCAAACCGAAGGATGCAATGAGCACAAATCCACAATTTCCACTATCCACCTATAGATTTCAACTGAATGTGCAATTTACCTTTAAGCAAACGCTCCAACTTGTCGACTACCTAGACCTTTTGGGGGTTTCCCACTGCTACCTTTCATCTATTTTACAGGCTAAGTCCGGAAGCATGCATGGCTATGACATTGTAGATCACAGCCAGATAAACGCTGAAATTGGCACCCCTCAAGAATTTGAAGCCCTCGTATCAGCACTACGAAAAAAAAACATGGGGATCATCCTGGACATAGTCCCTAACCACATGTTCGCCATGGATAAAGCCAACCGTTGGTGGAATAATGTGTTAGAAAATGGCCCCAGCTCTCCTTATGCAAACTACTTTGATATAGACTGGAGTCCCCCAAGGCCACAGCTTGCCAACAAAGTACTACTTCCACTACTTGAACAGCCATACGGAGAAGCTCTTGAATCACAAGCCCTAAAAATCATCTACCAAGATGGAGCCTTCTTGGTACAGCTTCCCGGAATTGAACTGCCCACAGACCCTAAAAGTTGGATCACATTATTAGAGACTATTGCTAACCACCTAATCCCAAGAGTTGATGAGGATAATACCCACTTTTTGGAGCTTCAAAGCATCTTAACAGCACTTACTCACCTTCCTGAAAGAACAGCCCTTACAGAAGAACAAATCACCGAGAGGCAAAGAGAAAAAGAAGTGATCAAACACCGCCTAAAAACACTGTTTGATCAAAGTGAGCTTATCAACCACACACTGTTTCGACAGCTTGCCTTACTCAACGGAAATAAAGAAGATCTTTCCAGCTTCGATGACTTAGAATCATTTTTAAATGAACAAACTTATCGTCTCTGCTTTTGGCGCGTCGCCAACGATGAAATAAACTACCGTCGCTTTTTTGATGTATGTGACCTTGCAGGCCTTTGCACGGAAAATCCAGAAGTATTTGAAGCTACCCACGCTTTAATTTTTGAAATGCTTCGAAACAACCAACTCGACGGTCTGCGCATAGACCACGTTGATGGTTTATTAGACCCCGAAAAATACCTAAAAGAACTCAGAGATCATGGCAACTTTTACCTAATCGTAGAAAAAATACTGACAGGGAACGAAAAACTTCGCCCAGAATGGCCCTTAGATGGCACTGTAGGCTACGAATTCCTCAACTTGCTCAATGGAATTTTTGTAGTGCAGCAAAACAGAAAAGCCCTTCACGACATCTATTCCTCGTTCACAGAAAACACCACACGCATAGCTGATCAGGTATATATATCTAAAAAGCTCATTTTAACAGCTTCTATGTCTAGCGAACTGTCGGTTTTAGCCCAACAGCTTGATCGAATATCACAGCAGCACCGCTCATCCCGTGATTTTTCTGCAGAAAGCTTAAAAGCCGCTCTTAGGGAAACAATCGCCTGCTTTCCCGCCTATCGAAGTTATATAGATGGCCCAAATGGTGTAATCCACGAAGAAGACCGAGTCTATATTGCTGCTGCAATAAGTCGCGCCAAACGGTTAAATCCCCCAACAAGCCCTTTGCTGTTTGACTTTATCCACCAAGTACTCTTACTCGAACATCCCCCTGGAATCAGCGAAGAGGAAATAGCCAACCGCGAAGCCTTTATTATGCGCTTTCAGCAGCTCACGGGGCCTGTAATGGCAAAGGGAGTAGAAGACACAGCCTTTTACCGCAACTACCCACTCTCCTCTCTTAACGAAGTAGGTGCTGACATCTATAGCTTTGGAACAAGCAAAGAGACTTTTCACGAAAAAAATAGCGAACGACACGAATCCTGGCCTAACACCATGACTACAACCTCAACACATGACACAAAAAGAAGTGAAGATGCACGAGCAAGAATCAATGTGTTATCAGAAATCCCAGAAGAATGGGCACAAGCCCTTCAGCGTTGGTCACAGATGAACCTATTGCATAAAGATAAAGAAAATGATGAGCTAGTACCTAGCGAAAACGAAGAATATCTCCTTTATCAATCAATCATAGGCACTTGGCCACTATATCCAATGGATCCAGCCGGACACCTAGAGTACACTACTAGAATAGCGGCCTACATGGACAAGGCTCTTAAAGAAGCTAAAGTGCATACAAGCTGGATAAATCCAAATGGATCTTACGACTCAAAGGTAAAGGCGTTCGTAGAAAAAATTTTAGATCCTAACACAACCAAAAATCCATTTATAGCTGACCTTACAAAGTTTATGCCGAAAATCATCTACGCAGGAATGGTCAACTCCATCAACCAAACCCTTCTTAAGGTAACATGCCCCGGCGTACCTGATTTTTACCAAGGCAATGAAAGCTGGGACTTTAGCCTGGTCGACCCCGACAACAGAAGAGCAGTTGATTATGAAAAACGAAAACAGATGCTTGAGACTATTCACGAAGGCATGGATAAAAATTTACCAGAACTGCTCAATCAAATGGTGCAAAGCCCAGAAGATGGACGCATCAAAATGTATATCACAACAAAGCTTTTGCACCTCAGAAAGGCTCATCAGACACTATTTTCTAAAGGAACATATATTCCACTTAAGGTTATCGGCAGCGCACAAAACCAGATTATTGCCTATGCTTGGCAGCAAGCAAATAAAGTAGTGGTAGTACTTGCCACGCGTTTTGTATCAGCCCTATTACCTACACCATCACTTGTAATCGATCCTATTGCATGGGAAGGCACAAAAGTACTGTTACCAAAAGAGGTTGCAGCAACCTCTTTTGTAGATCTTTTTACTCAAACTACAATCACAACAGAAATGTGCGACAATGAAGCCGCCCTTGACTTAAAAACTATTTTTAAAACTCTACCGCTTGCACTTCTGGAGGGACATAATGACTAATTTTCGCGTATGGGCACCTAAGGCAAAAGAGGTCTCTGTTGTTATTTATAATGACAACGAAACCAAATACCCAATGCAAAGCTCCTCAGACGGATACTTTGAAGCTACCATAGAAAATCTAGTCTCCCCCATTGACTACATGTTTTGTTTAGATGGAGACAAAACACGCCCTGATCCAGCTTCTAAATGGCAGCCCAACGGCGTACATGGCCCTTCTCGTATTGTTGCTTCCAATGATTTTCAGTGGGAAGACACTAACTGGCGCGGCATTGATATAAAAAACTATATCATCTACGAACTACATGTAGGCACCTTTACAGAAGCCGGAACCTTTGATTCACTAATAGAAAAAATACCCTACCTGCAATCACTTGGCATCACAGCCGTTGAGATAATGCCTGTAGCGGCATTTCCCGGCGATCGCAACTGGGGATATGATGGAGTCTACCCATATAGCACCCAGGATAACTATGGAGGGCCACATCAGCTGAAGAAGCTAGTCAACGAGCTACATAAAGCCGGACTTGCTGTGATATTAGATGTTGTTTACAACCATTTAGGTCCCGAAGGAAATTACCTCAACGACTTTGGGCACTACTTTACCGACCACTACAAAACGCCTTGGGGACAGGCTGTAAATTTTGATGGCCCCTACAGCAACCATGTGCGACAGTATTTTATTAATAATGCCCTTTACTGGCTTACTGAATTTCATTTTGACGCCCTAAGACTCGATGCCGTTCACGCCATATTTGACTCAGGTGCGCGCCATTTTCTCGAAGAGCTACGAACGGAGTTTCACGAGGCGGCTAAAAAGCTTAATAAACAAGCCTATATAATTGCCGAAAGCGACCTAAATGATACCAGAATAATTAATCCAATTGAAAAGGGCGGATATGCACTTGATGCCCAGTGGAGCGATGATTTTCATCACTCTCTTCACACCCTGCTGACAAACAGCAAGTGGGGGTATTTTGTTGACTTTGGAGAAATTGGGCAGCTTGCCAAATCTATCAGCGATGGATTTGTCTACGATGGCAGCTATTCAAACTACCGCAAGCGAAACTTTGGAAGTAGCTCTACATCAATCCCAGCAGAACAGTTTGTTGTTACAATGCAAAACCATGACCAAATTGGCAATGCAGCAAGAGGAAAGCGCTTAGCAACATTTATAAATCCTGATCGCTACAAACTTGCCTCCATGCTCCTCTTTTTTTCGCCCTACATCCCCTTACTCTTTATGGGTCAGGAATTTTCAACATCAACCCCCTTTTATTACTTCACAAGCTTTGAAGACCAAGAACTGGCCCAAAAGGTATATGAAGGCTACAAACAGGAGATGCAAGTAGGCTCTGACGAACACTTTGATGTAAACCCGCAAAGCCTTGATCGCTTTTTGCAATCAAAACTTAACTGGCAAGAAGTAAAGAACAATGAAGAAACACTGCTTTTCTACAAAAAACTAATCGCAATGCGAAAAGAAGAGCCTTGTCTTTCAAACTGCAATAAAGAGCTTACGCAAGTTGCATTCGATGAAGCTGGCAAATGGCTTACAATAAAGCGAGGCGACAGTACAACAGCATCTGAGGCACTACTTGTACTCAACTTTGCACCAAATGATCAGGCAGTACCAATCCCTCAACTATCTGGAAACTGGCTATTGCAATGCGCAAACATGGATATGTCTATAGAACAGTCGCCAAGAAAAATCACAGCTGCAGATAGTTCAATCCCAATAAAAAGCTGGGGCGCTTGCATCTACACAAAAGCATCCTAATGGAACGCAAAAGACATCACAAACAACTGGTTATGATGGATTTAACAGGATGCGCAGGATCCGCGATAGCGTATCCCATTTGTTCTTCTAATATTTTTTTCGGCTTAGCCTGATGCCAACTGCCGTTTGTGAACGGTTCAATCAACAACTAAAATCCTACCTAATTGGCAGGTGCCAAAAATGCATTGAAGCGCCATTTTGTTTCAAAGCCTAGCTTTTTACAAATACCCAGTGCCATAGCATCGCCCATTAAAAATGAAGCACCCAGTGTGCACACCTTTGGCCGGGCGTTCAGCGCAAAACATCGAAGAGCTGTGCTTAACCCCTTACGGCGATGGCTTTCAAGAGTTGCCCCATTCCAAAAGCTTACAATGTTGCCCTCGATAAATGTCGAGAGAGCAGAAACCACTTTGCCCTCTTCTTTTACTACCCAATTATAGATCGTCGGCTCTTGTTGTTGGCTTGCCTCCCACAACACCTTCTTATACAAATCTCTTGCTGTGCCCTGCAGGCCAAATGTATCGCCAACAAGGTCACAAAACTCATTCATACAAGCGACATCTGTAACTGCCTCTAACGTGCAGTTTTCGGGTATCTGAGGCACCGACATAGATCCTCCTAAGGCTCCGCATACACCTCGAAAAATACTTTGCTTTACAAACCCCTGTTCTTGCAATTTTTGCGTAAAAGCAAGATCTACTGATTCATCAACATACCAGACAAAGGGCATCCCCTTGACCTTAAAGTAGCCAAGCTGCTCTTTAATCACCGCATCAGGGTTTATCCTTAAATTAGGTACTCCAATAACAGTATTGTTGTAGGGCATATCGATTCCCGAGCAGCAGCGCTGCAATCCAGAAAGAATATCCCATGAGCCCTCTGTTGTTGCCTTAGCTAAAATTTTGTAAAAGTGAGTAAAATGTTGCTGAAGCTCACGTAATTGATACGCATCGCCTGCTTCTTTTACTGGCTCTGAAAAATTCAAACTAACCATCATATAAACCTCCATTATTTAGACATAAAGCAAGTTTATAGAAGGCTACTTGATTGCAAATAGGGTACCTTCTCCCCTACTAGATACATTAATGCATTTGCCAAAAATAAAGATTATACATATAATCTGTTGAGTAACTGAAACAAAAGGCAGTTTTCAGATGAATCAAACCCTACGACATTTTGGCAGAAGACTTGAAAACTGCGCTGACAGCGTGCACCGCCTTTCTAAAAACTTTTGCCAACCTCTTGGCATCACCACATTTGCCTATTCAAGAGTCTCCAAAAAAGGTGAAGCTAGCTGGGTTACCTCAAATCCTGACCAGGATCAGTTTTTACTAGAATCTAAGGCACTTGAAGAAGAACCCTTTTTTAACACCCCAGACGCTGTAAAGGCTGGACACTACTTGTGGTTTAACAACCGTCACTTTGAAGGATCTGACATATTCTATCATGAGCGAACCCAACGCTTTAAACTTGACCATGGTTTAGTTCTTGTTAGACATCAAAAAGAATACATTGAAGCATGCTGCTTTTCAGGGCTCTTAGCGACGAGCCCTCTCTATAATTTATTTATAAACGAAAAATCTTTATTCGAAACCTTCATGCAGCACTTTACTGAATCTCTTGATCGGCGAATATTGACACAGATCCATGATACCATCCCGATAAGCCACTTCAAAAGCACGCATGGGAAAGCCTCAAAATCCTCCTCACCCAAACTTGATCGAGAAGCCCTCGTAGTTGCATGCGGACAAAAAGAGTTACTCAAGCTCTCTTCACAAGAAAAAAAATGTCTTTTGTTACTCAAAAAAGGCCACTCCTACCCCAGTATTGCAACTATACTAGGGCTCTCTACACGCACAGTGGAACACTACATCGATTCAGTAAAAAATAAACTAAACCTTCATCTACGACCAGAGCTCTCTCTTGCGGCAGAAAAACTGTTAGACCTTGGCCTTTCGTAAGGCGTTGTTGCATAATTCACCACTGAGATCACAGAGATCGTTGAGAATGAATGAGATATAAAAATAGAGAGTTTTTCTCTTTTAACTTCTCAATCCCCCTCTGTGATCTCATTGACTCAGTGGTGATTTATGCAACAAGGGCAATCTGTATTCATAACCCGAATTATTTAAAAACTAATAAACCAGCGAATAGTAGACAATTTACACGTTACATCTCAAGCAGAATCCCGTAGCCCCTTTTCTAAGTTTTGGCTATATTACTAAGCTGATTCTCGTAATTAATTTAGTATTACTAAGGGAAAAAATGTCCGCTCTTGAAATCGTTTCATTCTCAGCCCCTCAACTGTCCTCAATAGCTTTGCAAAACGAACTGAAGAACTCCATTTTACGTCAGGAAGATGCAAAGATTACGCAACTTATTGCCGAGCACCCCCAACTCCTTCATGCGCCATTTGAAGATGGCTCTCTTCCACTGCATTTTGCCATAGATGCACACCGCAGCAACATAGCTCGAAAATTTATGGCAATGAATACAGACCCCCTCACAAAAGATTCAAACAATCTGGATACCTATGATCATGCCTATATTGCCGGCGAAAATGCTTTAGGTGTACACATCCTTCAAAACATCCGAAAGCAGATACCTCAAACCATTCTTAATCAGGTCATTTTGCTTCGTATTGGGCTCTCTTTGCAAAGACAACAGATGCAAGAAGTACGACAGTCACTACCTGCCCAGACGCAAGAAACTATTGCAGAGCAAGTCAATCAAAAAAACAGCCATAACTGGACCCCTCTCGAAACAGCCCTCGATGGCCACAAAACTCGAGATTTTCTAAACCTTCTTCTCTTGGGAGCAGATCCTAAACAAAAAACCCACGATGGCAACTCACTTCTTCATCAAGCACTCTTCGAAAACCAAATTGATGCCCTCCATCTACTTTTATTTGCAGGGCTTGCCCCCAACGAAAAAACCAAAGAGGATCAAACCCCTCTATCGATAGCCGCCAAAGCCGGCAATATGCAGGCTGTCTACCTGCTACTGGCCTATGGTGCAATATTGACTCCAGACGTCGCTGAAATGCTAGCAAACACAGCTAGGAGCCATGATCCTCTACATATAGGTAGTGCAGATGCCTGGTTCTTTTTATCCACGGGGGCCTATTGGCTAGCAAAAGGGTTGATTAGCACAACCAACTCAAATCCCTACCTAGAGAACCTGCCTACGGCTATTCACCTACTAGGAGCTACCTGGATGCTGTATAGCCAGCTTCCTGAAGGCAAGCAGCTGTGGAAAAAAGTCGCCGTTGTTACGGGTTTACTGGGCATGCAAGTGATGCCAGGGTGCAATATTGCCACACAAATATGGAAAACTGCTTCAGTTGCCTCCTCGGCATTTACGGGAATGCAAGCCGTATTTGCAAACTACGCTACCCGTCCATGGCAGGCGCTAAAAAAATGTTTAGTCCACACAGTCAATGTCACCCAGTCTGCTTCCCTGCTAAGAGAGACAGCAATATACGAATACAACCAAAGCGAGCTCATTAAAGAATTATATAGGGATAATAGCCTTATACCCGAAGTTTTATCCGAATACGCCCACTGGGACTGTGATAACTTCAAAAAGCTATTTCGTGCTGAATCTCTGAAACATCACCCTGATAAAAATCAAAATCCCGAGGCTTCCACCTCCCAAACAGTACTCAACAGTGTCTACCGAATCTGGAAAAACTACTGCAACTAACTCATTTACCCTAGGCGAGACGCCCCCTCCAGTGGTATAAAAAATTATTGATAAATAAATAAGAATAGCCCACCATTAGAGTAAGATTAAAAATATTTATATAGGAAAACTTCTATGAGTGGTGGAATTGGGAAGTTTAGCCAATTTATTCAAGATATTAAAGAAAATGCAAGCACATCACTTACCGCAAGAGAGCGCTCCCGTGACTTAAATGGCGGCGACACGAAAGCAAATACCCTATTTTCATCAAAAAAACCAAGCCAAACAAGCTCTGCTAAAGCAAAAGCGCGATCCCATTCGACTACTACAAAAAATCAGACGATAAAAACCCTTATCCGCAACGTAGCTAACAAAGTTTTAGCCAAACTGCAACACCCACCTGGCGTAGTAAAGCAAACCTTTACACAATCAACCTCTACACCAACTAAAGCAGGGCAAAAGCCCTCACCAAGAGATGCTTTTTTGCAGACATTTAGTGAAACAGCACTACACACTCTTGCTGCTACCAAAAATACACAAGCCGCCTTGCAAGATACAATTGGCATGCTTGAAAAGGCCGATAAAGCAGGAATATTAGACCAAGACCTCTATAAAACTGTGACAACACGGCTTGATAGATCAATTGAGCACTCATGTAGAAGGCAATCTATTTCACTAGATGACACCACTACCGAAAAGAGCATCCACACAAAACTCCTAGAAGCAAGCCCCGGCAACAAAAGGTTTGAGAAATTTGCAAATATTGAAGAGCTAACAGGCAAACTCGCAACTCACTTAAAAATATCACCGGATGAGGCAAAACAGGCAGTGGAAAAAGCCTTTGAACACTACCCTCAATCTAATGAAATCACCTTCTCTGCCAACGGAGAGCAAACTACAGCTCTTTTAGTGGTAGATGATCAAGCAAAGGCTGATTTGCAAATTAAGGGAAAACACTTAGCTTCTGGAGCTTCATCTGTTGTTCATGAATCTTATTCTCTTCGCAATCAAGCACCAGTAGCCACAAAATATGCCACAGCTCTTGCAGCTGATACAGACGAGGAAAAACAGGCAAAAAAAGTTCAAGAGCATATTCTCACAAAAAACCAGGAAACGCCTGAAGGCACTACTAAACCAATGACCCTTGTTGGCCTAAATACACCAGAGGGATCTGCCACAGTAGCAACCGGCTACCTATATGCGGGCGATGCGAGTACCCCTGCAGAAAATGAGCTACTACGAAGCAGTGAAAAAGCTCTGGAAAGCCTTATAGAAGACCTACAACTTCCTGGTGACAAAGAAAATAAAGCAGGCAAAATCTCAGATTTTTTTCAAACCTATGGTCCCATACTCACTGAAAACCATGGTGCTGAGATGGTAGCCCAACTACGAAGCAGCTTAGAGACAGCTTAAAAAAGCCTCTTGCTATTCAAAATACAATCCACTATAATAACTCTTTATTTTAACTTATGGTGGATTTATGATAACAGCACCTACAGCAGAATGCGGCCTATCTGTCGCAACAGACTTCCTCGCAAGACTCAAATTAGACAATGAATCGCGTTATGTACCCACACTTGAGAAAAAAAAGAGTAATGTTGCCCAATTTGTACAGGGGCTTTTAAATATACTTACAAGTGAAGTCTGTCATGGCGACATAAAACCACAAAACATTTTATACGATGAACAGCGCTTTGATATAAGTGATTTTGGCGGATCTATCATAATCAAAGAGGTCGCCAAAAAAATGGACCGCAAGTTTCGTTTTGAAAGCGAAGCGGAAAAAAATAAAATGAAAAATCTCGTTGCCGCCTATTTATCTCCAACCACTACAGAAAAACGTAAAGAGACAGTATGTAAAACAGCAGCTGCCCATGTCGAAACGCTTGTCAGCGGCAAACTGCTAAAAGCTGGCAAAAAAGGGGCACTTCCAACGGTCCGAAACGAAAAAAAGCTCCTAGATTTGCGACAGTATATGCAAACTGAATTTCTTCCGGCAAAATCAGATGGATACGCCTGTGAGCAGTATATTCAGGCAATGTGTGACTACTTTTGGCGCTGCGATGAAAAAAATTTCACTAAGGCCTGCCAATCATTTGACATACGAGCTGCGGGACTTACCATTTACAACATCTTTACTACAGAGCGTGCCCCGTTAGGAAAAGATGGCACCGTCGAATACTACAACAAGCTTGAAAGCTCACTAAAAGCCCTGGCAATTTCAGATCGAGCTGTTTCAATTATCAGAAGAATGGCAGAGCCTATGCAAGTAAAACCAGACTATCCAAATGTAGACTTTGATTTGCCCGTTTCTTTTGATGAACTAAAAGAACTAAAGCAGATTTTTTTGACCGAGTAAGCCCACTCACATCTCCCTTCGCTCTTCAATTAACACAAGGCAACAGCATTTTCATTTTGACCTTAGAGGTCAAACGCGCTATTGTCATGAAAACCACTAAAGAACACTGAGCAAAAAAAGGTAATAGGATGTTCACAGCTATTTCAAACTATGTATCAGGCACTGTTGGCATAGCAAACTCCGAGGCAGGTGCATTATCGGCACCCAACACACAGATTGGGTATGGTGTTGGAGTAGCGCTTCGAGCACTTTTTGACAGGCTTTTAGGAACACGTAACGACACCACACTGCCCGAAACCACAAGAGCTATCTCAAAAGACTCAGCAAATACAACCATCCCCTTTTCAGCATTCTATCAAACCCTTTTTCCTGGGAAAACCCTGAATATTTTTTACTCTGAACTAGACCCAGGCGTCGATGATGGCATGGCACTCACTCAGGTTCTTGCAGCAACAAAAAGTAAAACACACGCTCCCATAGGAAAAGCAGTTTCTCTACTTGGCACAGTGCCCACTGTAGGAAACGTAGTGCTTTCCCAAGCTGAAACAAATACCCTGCAGTTTTTAGAGATTACAAGAAGTCAAAACATTCTCGCTTTTCCCGGTGCCGTAGCGCCTCTTGCAATAGAAAATAATACCGCAGCAATAGAAGCACTCGAAAAAAAAATTAATGCCGCCCATTTTTATGGCCATGATGGTGAATCTGACGTTGGCGGCTGGCCCAATGTAACAATGAACATGCAAACGACCCCAGGATACCTTCAGGCGGCACTTGCTATTACTCAAAGCCCAGACCCCATCACCCTGATGTCCACTGCAGCGCTAACCGAGCTATCAAAAACCCTTACCAAGCTTGTAGAAATTAACCCTGAGGGCACCTTTGCCAAAAATATCAACGCCATAGTAATTCGTGGTGGCTGCATAAATCCCGATATTGGATGTAATGCCCCCGACTTCATGCCTGATAACAAAAAAAACTCCGAAATAAGTTTTTACTTTGATGTGCCTGCTGTACAGAATGTATTTAGCATTTGTGAGGACTACAGCATTCCTATTATACTCTGCCCTTTAGACCTAACGCAGCAGCCCGGCCTACTATGGACTAAAGAGCAAGTAACCACCCTAAAAAACATCAATAACAACGTGACTGAGCAGCTTGCCAAGATTTCAGATGTAGTCCCCTATCCCTTTGCCCGCCATTTCCCCACCGGGACCTACCCCATGCACGACCTCTTTGCTGCCGCAGCTTTGTTGTGGCCCGATTTTTTTGAGGCAACAAAAGCAGCTGTATCAATTGGCGACGTGGGACAAATCTCCTATAACCAGAATGTCACCGAGAGCGAAAAAAATGTCTACATCCTCAGCATGACACCAGAAAAACAAAAAGTTTTTTACGACATCATCTTAGAAGAATATAATGCCTTCACCTGCTTTCCTGGCGCAACAGCCGCCATTTGCCACCCACCGCTTTCACTTAGCACGATTTTAGAAATTGCTATTCCAGTAGGTGCAGGAGCAATAGGGTTATTGGTAATAGCAAGCATTGCTATTCATAAATGGCGGGTACGACATCAAAGTAAAAGACTGGATGAAACAACTAAACTATTAGACGAAGAAAGAAAAGAGAAAGCTGAGCTTACCGATGTCTTTTTTGTAGTAGACACGGGTGAAAAAAAAGCAGAATTCAACAATTTAGGATCGGAAGATGAATAACATTTCACAGATAAAAAAATGGCTTTTTGCAGTAGTTCTTGGATCGTGCATAACATCGGCCACCATAGAGGCAGAAAAAACAAGTGCCTACCATCATGAGGCAAAAACTGTCTACCTCGAGCTTAAACACTCCCTTCCCCTCCTTCAAAAATTAGCAGATGGCATTACAAACAAAAAAACACTCTCTGATGTTACAGAGGTTATCAACTACAGCCAGAAGGTGTTAAAATCTCGCTCTAAAGCAAAACCGCGTTCTGTAAAAAAAGCCCTCAAATCAACCCTTAAGGCTATACACTACCTTAAGCATGACTATGAAACCATGAAAGACAAACGCACAAGCACACTTGAAACAGCCATCACAAGCCACTTTACTCAAATCAAAAACGAAATGGCAGACATCACAAGTCAGCTGCAGGCAACTATTTCATATGCAACGCCTATCGCTATTCGTTCTCTACCATACTCAATTTCAAACTCAGGAACCTACTATTTTCCGACAAACCTCACCTACACTGGTTCTCAAACAGCTATTACAATTAGCACTGACAACGTTATCCTCAACTTTTACGACAACGCCCTTACGCTCACCAATACAAATGCTACAGCAATTTCCTGCACAAACTCTAACGAATGCGCCATCCTAAATGGAACCATAAATGGCATCCAAGATGGATCATCTAACGCTGTTGTATTCACTGGCTCCTCAGGCATTTCTATTCAAAACACTCTTCTAAATGGCACAAGTCTTCAGCTTAAAGACTCAGAAAGTGTATGCATCAACAGCTGCGGCTTTGAAGGCTCAGCTACATCATCAGCAAGTGCGATTACCATTCAAGGCGACACTAACCATATTGCCATCACATCCACCACATTCAACAACTGGCAAAATACTATAGAAGCACATCAAGTTACGGGACTTCTCATTGAAGACTGCATCCTGAAAGGCTCAGACACTACAGCAGGATCGCTTCTTACTTTAGGATCTACTACCGCACAAGCAAACAACGTTCAGATACGAGATACTTCATTTATCCAGCAGGTGGAAGCATCAGGTTTTGACGCTGTTCTTTTTCTTAATGGATCAGGTGCGCTTTTAGAAAATGTACTTGTAGATGCCTCTACAAAAACCACATCTTCATACAATCCTGCTGCGATGCATATAGGAAGCAACAATCTTAGCTACAACAACATCTTGGCAAAAGCCTGCATTGCAAAAGGAACAAATGACTATGGTCTCTTTATAGAAAATGGCTCTTATGTTACCTACAACAACTGCCAATTTACAGATGCCAATGTTGCCAACATCTACATGTCAGCTGCAACTGGCTGCCTTATCTCACACTGCAAGGTCTCTGATGCCATCGGAAGCGGCATTGTCATACAAAATGGCTCTACAGAAAATGTAATTGCCAACTGCGACATCAGCAACAACAGCCAAGATGGTCTTGTTGTAGAGGTATCAGCACAAAAAAACCAAATTCTAAAAAATAACGTGTTTGATAATGGAAATTTTGGTATCTCCAATAGTGAGGCGACTTCAGTGACGCTCTTTAACATGTCCTGTAATAATGGCGTATCAGATTGCCCCAATAGTGGAATCTATCCCGTGCAAGCACCGGGCGAGGCGCCAATTACTCCTGGATCTAATGTTTGCTGTGTGCCTTAAAAGGATTACTCAAGGAAAAATACCATGAAATTTCTCTCTTACCTCCAGATATGTCTCCTTAGTTCAACCATCTGCTTTGCCTCTTCTTCCAGCAGCAACTTTGACACTATAGATCCTGTACAAGAGTGCCTTGAAGATCACTACAACGATGTCTCTAACAATTTTTCAGCAATTCACGACCTTTTACAAACAGCACTTCCGAATAACTCTTTATTCGTAGTCAATCAAGTGCCCTACACAATTTCTCGTCCTGGCAATTATATTGTCATACGCGACCTTGTCTACAATGGAAATGGCCCGGCAATCAGAGTTACAGCCAATGATGTTTCTATTAACTTTCGCGACAACAGCCTTACATTAAACAACCCAAACGCAATAGGCATTTTGGCTCAAAACGTAGGTGGCTTTTCACTTCAAAACAACCTGATAAAAGGCACATCACTTAAAACAATAAGCCTTGTAAATGCAACTAACGTGCTGCTAACTAACCTCTACACACAAAATGGCACGCAAGGAATAAACGTTGAAAACTGCAATGGCGTACATTTTTTTCGTTCACAATTTGCCGCTAGTGGCCCGTTATACATTACGGGATCAACCCATGTAACGGTAGACTCTTGCAGATTTAACGGAACCAATAGCTCATATGGCCTAAAAGTAGATGGCACATCAGCTGACATCATTGTGTCAAACAGCACCTTTACCAACTGCCTGAGCTCAATTTACATTGCAAAAGTTGATGGCATGCTTGTTGAAAACTGCCAAGCCACAAGCTCACTTACTTCAACGCAAAGCCTTCTTCAGCTTGGGGACAATACTGCCGGTAATCTTGCCAATGATGTTATCGTTAGAAATTCTACATTTACCCACAAAGGCTCTGAGGCTGGCTTCGATGGCATTCTTATTACCAGCGGCTCAAACTGCCTCTTGGAAAACCTCGTTATTGATACTGCCTGCATTGACTCTACGAGTGGCCCCACTACAGCCGCTGTCCACGTCGGCGTTACTGATACCGCCTTCCAAAACCTCCTTGCAAAAAATTGCATTATAAAAGGAGCCAACCAAAGAGCTGTACTAATAGAAAATGGCAAGAAAATTGCCTTTGACGAGTGCCAAGTGTCAGGTGCTAGCGACTACAACTTCCAAATGGTCAACGCAACAAGCTGCGCAGTGACAAACTGTACGGTTTTTGATGCAGATACAGGCATTTATATAGATAACAGCGCAGGCGGCGGTAATAACAGTGTAAATAACTGCTTCGTCTATGACAACACAACTGTTGGCATTAGCGTTAATGATATGGCAAAAAACAACATTTCAAGCAATACAGTGTGGGGAAATGGCACAGGAATAGAAATATCTTTTAGCGACTACACAGAAACATTTTACAACACCTCTTGCAACAACGCGCAACAAAATTGCATAAGTGTCTACCCCAACCAAGTACCAGGTGGGGCTGCCCCAGGAACCGCAGCATCTGCCGGCTCAAACATCTGCTGCGACCCCTAAGAGGTTATAAAAAAGGGCACGAGGCAAATCACCTGATCAGCCCCAGTATCGTTCACTTAGTAGGTTTTATAAGTTTTGTGCGCAAACATGAAAATCTAAAGAGGATGGAGCCTTAAATGAACTATATTGGGTGAAACTCAATATGAATACGTGACAGCAGATTCTTCGTCAAACTAACAATCCCTTTGCCCTAAAGGTATCTCTTAAGCAGTTTTCCTAAATCTCGATATTGGCCCTTGTTCATCTTGTCTCGAAAATTTTCGGTCGCTAAAAAATTAAACACAAAGGCAAAAAGACACAAAGCACTGCGTAGAGTTTGCAATGCTATGCGAATCACGGCTTTTAGCAATTGCTAGCTTCGCGAAGCGCGCTCTCTTTGTGCCTTTGAGCCTTTGTGTTTCAATTGTGTTTGTAAAGATACTGTAGTGAGCGTAAAACTTGGCTGACAAAGTGAACTTGCCTAAATCTTAATTAGACATCTTGCATAACCACAATCCCCTGCCCTTGCCCTTGCCCGGAAATGTTTGAAGAACTTATGGCTCACAATGCTGATTTTAAATATAAAGATCTGATTCTCAAATTTATTGTCGGTCATCTATGCAGAGAGATATGATC
>JBGSSB010000163.1:0-11029 GCA_041737255.1 Chlamydiales bacterium
GATGATGCAAGTGACGAAGGCGGCATTTCAGGCCGAGTCAAGTACAGAATACTGACGGACCCCAAGAGCCACACCTTCGTCGGCTAAGATTATAGCCAACTTAAACGAAGTCGTCACCTACAAAATCCGATG
Organism: Chlamydiales bacterium; assembly: GCA_041737255.1. Lineage (GTDB taxonomy): Bacteria > Chlamydiota > Chlamydiia > Chlamydiales > FEN-1388 > SZAS-7. Next base: position 133 of record JBGSSB010000163.1, read on the forward strand.
GTAGACCCCTTTAACTCAAAGCCCGCCCCCTTTAACCCCTCCAGTTGCCTCTGCCGGGGACTGCTTAAGTTGACACCATTGGAGTCCGGCCGAAGGCGATTCAATTATTTAGCAATTGAACGATTTCGCTTAGAGGAACTAGTGGGGAACTCTCATTAATGCCTTCACAGTCCTTTGCAGCAGACTTCCAGCTCTCTTCCGAGGCAAGGTTTTCTTCCCACCAGGGAAAAGTTCGACACTGCTTAGGGCGCGCCTGATACACCTGGCATCTTTTGCCCTCTAGAAAAATACAGTCATTGTTTTTCTTTTCAACAAGACACATACGGTTACTTCGAATGCGGACATACCTTCTTTTAAACATCTCTGAAGAGATGTTTAAAAGTTTTGCCAACCCCTCTAGCTCCTCTTGAGTAACCCATACAAAACCAGGGCCGCCCGTGCAGCATTTACCACATTCTGTACACCCAAAACGAAGCCCATCTTTATACCATGGAAGTGAAGAGATCTGATCTGCCACAAAAACCTTATTAAGAACGTATTAGCATCTATTTAGCATAGCAAAACAGCTACTATTATTCTAGGTCAAGAACACTGAGGTTTTCAGCTTTCAACTGCCGGATCTAGAGGTAGACTCCGTGCGGATAACGCCCAAGAACACAATTGCACATAAATACCCCACAAGCCACAGGCTACTTATACAAGTTACATGGAGTATAGTATCACACCAACTAGGGGCGTGGTTTATGAGTGTTAGGGCTGTATCCAAAATGAACGAAGCAATAGAAAACAAAAAATGAGCAACTGGGGGAATCCAGAAAAAAAGAAAAGCAAAGCAGACTATAAAGATAGCTATCGACACCAAAAATGGAAAAAAGCAGTTATAGACAATCCCCATTAGAGGAAACTGCTCAAAGTAATAAAGCGACACAGGTACGACCAAAATACTTACGCTTATAACAAGAGCAAGTGAAGTTATAAAAAAGCGAAGCAACACAAAAAATAGCTGCTCAGAAAATGTCATCTGCAATACCTCCTGAGCTCTTCTTTCGGGAAAGAGCCCTCGGATAGTCTGCTCAACAAGTGGAAAAAAAAGAAGAATGGCAAAAGTAGCTAAAAAGCTTAGCTGAAAGCCTAGTTTCAGAGCACTTGTTGGATCAATGCAGAGCACCAAAATAAGCCCCAGGCCAAGAGCGTTCATGCCATTTGAGCTTCTTTCAAAAAGCTTTCCTAGAAATACAGTAGTAATTGCCACCCAAGCACGCAAAACCGATGGCGATGGCCCTATAAACAAAAGATACCCAAGAATAGCTGCAAGTAAACATATGTTGGTAAGCCTCCATGGTAAAACAAGGCGAAAGAGGCCAGCTAAAAGCACGGCTATTAAACTAAAGTGAAATCCAGATACCACTGTAATATGCTGCAAGCCAAAGCGTTTAAGTGAGCTTGCCAACATAGTATCATGAAACTCCCCAAGCAAAACCCCTTCTAAAAATGCCCTTGTTTGCGTTGGCGCTAAATATTTGGCAAACGCCACTTTAACAGCACTTTTTGCCTTGTGACGCCACTCAGCAAGAGAGTAGACTTCCCCCCGTTTTTGAAGAGCAACATCTTTATCAAGCTTAAGCGTCCAACTACCATTATGCTCTTGCAACACAGCTTTTGCACCATAGAGAGCATCAGCGCTAGGACGCGTTGCTGGGTGCCCCCAAACAAGCCTACAGGGAATATTTTTCGCGAAATAGGACCCATTGTCAGCTTCAAAACTATGGACATATACCTGCATCTTGCAGTAGGGACGTCCGTAGCGTATATCGTTGACCCAGTCTGTAATCTCAAAGGTGGCAGCTCCCGTCACAGAATCAGCCCACACGGGCGGATAGACAGTATGACTTGCTGCATATAGCCAAAACAGCGCAAAACCTACTAGACCGAGAAGTAAGCGTTCTTTTTGCACCTGTGATGAATAAATCATAAGGCAAAAAATGGGAAGTAAAAGAGCTATGTGCCATGAGACAGCTGCAACAGCGGCAAGATATAAAAAAAGGCCGTAAAATAGCGCTGGGGATCTTCTCCAAAAAGAGTCAAAAAAAAGCCCCACATACTGTTTAAGCATGTAGGGCTTTTTTACAAGATTCATGGCCAGATCTTACTGACTATCTTGTGAAGAGCTTGAGTTAGCCTCTTCTTTAATTTCTTCTTCGGGGCGAAAGGAGCTTTCTTGGGACACCCCCGCATCCCCACTTTGGGTTAGAGGAACATCTTCTTCAGATGCTGCAAAAGACGACTCACGAAAAGTTATCTCTTCGTCTGATGGGGTACCAAGTGATGCAAGCGATGCATCATCATCGACATCTACCTGGTCATCTTTTTCGTCGTTTTCATCGTTAATATAAAACGCGCCCTTATAGTCTTCTCGAAGACGTTTTAAATCATCGCGAATAAGCATTGTTGGCGGCGGAAGAATTGATGATAACATAGGCGTTGAAGATGGAACCCTTGATTCTTTTTCGACACGATCCGCAGATATCGGCAGGCCCTCATCTGCCTGAATTTGCCCTTCTTCAAGAGGTGTATCAACACCCGTTCCTTCTAGAGTTCCTGCCTCGTCCTTACCACCTCGACGACGTCGAAAACCGCGACGTCTGTCACGTCTTCTGTCGTTTCGTTCAGCAGTGCGCTCAGGCTTTGCTTCGGTAGAAGCTGTAGCTGTTGTTGCAGCCTGTTCCTGAGGAACGCTTATAGCTTCTGCTTTTTGAGGGTCTACAGCTTTAAGACGCTGTGTAGGGACTTTTGCTCCATGCTCACCCGGAGTTTTAAGCACCATGCGAGGTTCTCGAACTTCAAGCACTTCATAATCTGCCACAGGCACTATAAATGGCTTTGGTCTTTCTAAAGAGCGAAAGAAAATACCTGATCCAAAAGAGACAACTTCTAGTGCATCAACAAAGTGTTCTTCTGAGCCAGCTCCTTTACTGCTTCTTACGACAAGTCTATACCCCTCACGAGGGGTAATAACCGTCTCTATAATTGGTTCTCGTGTAAAGTCCACGCGTGTAATCCTTTATCATTAAATCGTTCGCACATAGGCTTTTAGAGCCTTTTGGCGTCCTGGTATAAGTGACTCTGTTGTCTGGGACTGCAAATCCATAAAATTTCTTTACATACATCATCCCAAACTTAAGGTTTATTATGGAGAAAACCACCATTTAGTCCAAGTTGTTATCCGCCTTTGCCATGTACTTTACTAGGTCTACTACGCGCTGAGAATAACCCATTTCGTTATCATACCAAGCAATTATTTTATAGAAGGTTGCATTGAGCGCAATTCCGGCCCCTTTATCAAAAATTGCTGAATGGGTGTCACCTATAAAATCTGACGAAACAACATCCTCTTCACTTACGGCAAGTATCCCTTTCATGGAACCATTGCTTGCCTTTTTCATGGCCTCAGAAATTGCCTCATAGGTAGTAGGCGTACTTAATCGTACAGTTAAGTCAACACATGAAACGTCTTGAACAGGCACTCTGAAGGCCATTCCAGTAAGCTTACCTTTTAGCTCAGGCAAACAAAGGGTAACTGCTTTTGCAGCTCCTGTTGAGGCTGGTATAATATTTCCTGTTGCGCCACGGCCGCCTCTCCAGTCTTTTTTTGAGGGACCATCAACAGTCGGTTGAGTCGCTGTTAAGGCATGAACTGTTGTCATAAGCCCTTCTTCAATACCAAAGCTATCAAGTAATACCTTGCAAATAGGCGCCAGACAGTTGGTTGTGCATGAAGCGTTAGAAATTATAAAATCTTTTTTCGGATCATATGCTTTTTCATTTACTCCTAAAACAATAGTAGGAATATCACCTTTTCCAGGCGCTGTAATAATGACACGCTTAGCGCCTGCCTCAAGGTGTTTTTTGGCCGCCTCTTCAGTTGTAAAAAGCCCCGTAGATTCAATAACGTAATCTACTCCTAATTCCTTCCACGGAAGCATGGCTGGATCTTTCTGACCACACACCATTACGCTATGGCCATCGATAACAATGGCATTTTCTTTAGCCGTCACTTCGCCTTTATATCGTCCATGTACCGTATCATGTCGAAAAAGATAGGCCAAATTATCACTTGGAACCACATCATTAACCGCCACTACCTGAATGCCTTTTTCTTTAAGAAGACAGCGTAAGACAAGTCGACCGATTCTGCCAAAACCATTAATTGCTACTTTTAGTGTCATATATATCCCTTTTGTTAAACTTCAGCAAACTTGAAATCGGAGTAAAAATCAACCACTAACCCTACAGCCTACATACTCTGGCAGCTCTTCAACAAAGCCCCGTAAATTACGAGTTATACATTTGACGCAATCAAAAATAAATATGTTTATTTGCAATTTCACTAAATTAAAATAAAAAAATAACTGGCGAGAAAAAACTATATCAAGAAGTTTATCTAAACCTTATCAACTCTTGCCATTTTCTCCTTATATTCGTAAATTACTTCATCAACGAGTTTATATTTATGCATACTGACACTTCTTTATCCCAAATTACAAATCGATTTACCCTATTAAATTTAGGCGAAGATCAACGCCCCCAGGCAACGCTTCTTGCAGACAGCGAGACTAAATCACCTGACAGTAAGGACTTTACGCGTCTTGTAGAACTTGCAATAATCGACGAAAGCGCCAAAGTAGATCCTCAATTACCTTTTGATCAAACAACCACTGCTGAATTACTGTCTAATCTAAACCATTTTCTCTATACCGAGCGCTCTAACGGCCATGCACTACAAACCGTACTCAATGCAATAAATAGACAAATTCGCGGTATGTGTAGCAACCCCCTTCTTATCGGAGAAGAACTAAAAGGCATTTTAGGGTGGGATTTTCTCTCTTCGAAATACCTTAGCCTCGTTCAACAAAAAGATCCCTCTGCAAAAATTTCCGACTGCCTTTCACTTGAATGTATTGAACAAGCAAAATCAGATTGCCAACTCGCTGGCCACACGCTAACGATACGTTATCACCTTTTACCCCACGTCGAAAACCGCACAACGGTGGTTGATTCAGTCTATGGCAATCTAAAAATGCTCTTAAAAGATGCAATCTCCGCTCCAATACATATTGATGCTGAACAAACGCATTTTTCTTCGTTCTGCTATGAAAGCGGCCTCAATGGCGCCCTGCAACGCATACACTTTGTCTTTGCAACAGAACTTGCATGTCCCTTTATAACAAGCTCCGAAGCTGTTCAAATAGAGCTTATCGACAAAGCGGCTGTGCTCATCGATAATGATACAGGAAATCAGTGGTGTGTAGACACTATGCTGAAGATTTTACGGGTCGTGCATCCAAGTAAAAACCTCGCAAAGCTACTCTTTCGCTACATAAAAAATGGCTACGATTCGCGAGGATCTGCAGATGAGATTATACATAAAGAAGTCTTATCAAAAGATACACTCACTCTCTTTGATTTTTGGGAAAAGTGCAACAACGACTCTCCTTCCAATAGTATTGAGCACCGTTTACAAAATGCACTCTTTCTTTGCCAGGCAATTGCTAAAACTGGACAACCAGAGACTGTACTATCATTTCTTGATTCTATCGCTGCAAAACTAGGCCCCATAGACTCACAAACAAGCCTTTGGCACGCCTCTATAGTGCTACTTAAGGATCAGGTAGTCTCCTTCGATGAGCTCGAATCGCTACTACAAATTTTTGCAGTTGCAGCTTTGACACTCCACTCCACAAACGACACAAAAGTCAGCTGCACCTCATTTTTAGGGACACCATCACTTTCATTTCGCAGCACAAAAGAAAATAGCGAATGCACATTTATTGTGCCCCTAGAAATGCAAAAGGCCCTGCAAACCTTTAAAATTATTTACACCCGCATTAAAGATCATGAAGCTCTCGCTCATCTCTTAGATGCACTTTGCAACAATTTGAGTACCAAAAAAAGAGCACACCCGCAAATTACCTTAGAAGATGCCCCTACACTCTTAGAGAATAGTGAATCCTACATCCCACTACTTTTGTTTAGCACACTTGCACACCATAAAGACCTATTTCGTTTAGCACTAAAAATGTTACCTCGAGAGTTGCCTTTACGTGGTGAAATCGAACAGCGCATGATCAAAAAAGCCTTGCAAGTGGCCTTTGCAAGCCAAGAACTAACCCTCCCGCATCACCTACAAAATGGGGGTATACATAGCGACACTCATGAAACGGCTTGGATTGAATACTTAGTAAATAGCGGGCACGATACATGCACAAAAGCAGGAAAAGAACTACTAAGAGAGCTAACCGGCCATGTAAAATTTAAAAGCCGCCTCATTAAAAGCCATCCAGAACTGGCTTTACGCCTTGTTAAACAGATTGAAAATGACGCCCTGATTTCTGAGGCCGATGTAAAACATTGGCTGCTAGAATCACCCCTACAAGTCTCTACTCTTATCTGGCACACACTTGTCACAAGCTCAAGTGGCCGGTGGCTTACGCTCTGTGTAGTTACCTGCCCTAACTTTTTACTGGATGTCTTTACAGCCAAAGACAACAAAGCAATCACAGCGCTTCTAGCTGCCATAAACCCTGAGAACAACCGTAGGTCAGAATACCTTACTGCACTATTGCCCTTTATCATAAATTCTACAATGTTAACGCAGTCACCTGATGTCGTTATGAGAACACTAGAAGTTTTAGATAACGAGGAGCATCAGCTATCTAAAAAATCCAAGAGCTACCTTCGGGATCAGCTAAACCCATTTGTAGAAAAATCAAGGGAGCTTTCCTTAAACGCCGTTGCCATGCGCTTTCTGAAAGTATATACGCTACATGGCTGTGGTCATATTGATACTACCGAGTTATTTACGTGCGCTGAAAACCCCCTTCCGAAAGATCTTGCTGAATGGTATCTATCGCTTCGAGGTAGTATTATTATCTATAAAGCAGATCCTGCAAGACAAGTTCGCATCTTTTTACATATTGCAAAACAACATAACTCCCTCATTTGCAGTAAGGATTCTGCCTACATGGGCGAGCTTTATAAACGCCTTCAAGTAAATGAAGAACTTCCACGTCTACAAGCCGAAATTACTACTGCAAAACAGGCACTCCGTTCTACGAAAATCGATACAACCGCTCTTTTTGCCATGTTTTTCCCCGTGAAAAAGCAAAAAGCTACCCCGCAAAAACAAGAGCACCCCAAAGGCCCTGTAGCCATAATTCGGTCACACCTGCACATGCAAGATTGGCAAAAAGCTGCACGCGCCCTATTATCGCAAAAAGAAGGCTCTGAAGAGCTCTACTCACTTGCAAAATTATGCATCGCAGGATTACTGCAACAAAGTAGCCCCTCTCTTGCAGAGCTTACACTTGCTTTACTATCAAGGTACTCATTAGATAGCGCCGAGCCGTGGATTCAATTATTCGACACTTACTCAAGCAGGTTAGAGCTCGACTATATTTCTGCTGGAATTGATCAGTTGCTTGAATGCAAGGAAACAATGCCAGATACTACAAAACGAGAAATTTGGACTAAAATAATTGGAAACAGCCAATGGCTCACTTCGCAGAAATCAGTAAGACTGCTTGATGAGCTCGAGTTCTTTAAAACCCTATTTGCAGAACAATCCAATACGGCACAGACCGCCGAAAGAATGCAAAATAACCTTGCAAACGCACTGAAAATTTTTATAAGAATTCTTAAAACAACACCCGGAACTTTACAAAAACACCTCCCTACTACATACAAGTGGCACGCTCTACTACCGGCAACACATAAAGACAAAATTGCTTTAGCATTCTCTTTGATAAAACTTTGCCAACCTACTGATACGATCGAAGTAGTTACATCAGCCTGTGGGGTCATTGATTTTCTCTTGCCACGCCTTCAAAGTCTCTGCGGCACAAAACACCCCGCTAAACCCGTATCACGTAAAAAACAAGGCAGTGTAAGCACACCATCTATCGAAGAGCTTTCAAGCTTCTGCAAGGCCGCTTGTAACTATCCTGGAAATGATGCCATACAAGAACCCCTTCTTCGATTCATTCATGCTTTAGGCGCCTTAGAGGTCGAAGTTGCCGACAGGTTCGCAGTAAGTCACTTTTGGAACCATCCAGCGCAAATAATAAAAGAAGCCCTTTGGCCTTCTCTAAAAAGAGTTCTACCTTTAATTCTGACAAATCAACCGAGTAATCATTCACTCGAACTTCCTATAGCAACGCTACAGCTTGACTTGCTAAAAACAGCCAATGAGGACATACTGCTCGCAATATTTAAAAATCAATTTGTCAGAGATAGCGCCAACGCTTTGGAATCAAACTCTCCAACAGTCGTGCAAATCAGAACACAGCAGCCTCCTATACATGAATACACTGACGCATATCCGCGTTTACTCAGCCTCTGCTGCAAAAGCCAAAACCCAGATCACGCACGTGATGCTCTTATCATCGACGTTACAATACAAAAGTTTTTCCCAAACCAAATGCAACAGATAAAAGATTCTATTGTCGACTACACCTCTTTGAGACTACAACTACTTCTACGACAAATACAGTACAACGGTTGGGCTACCACATCTACACTGCTGTTAGAAAATGTCCCCACCTATTTTCTAGATGATAAAAGAGGGCATATACACTATAAGGTGCACTACACATCAGGAAATAGCCTCTGTTTTTACAGCTACGCACGCAATATTCAATGTAAAAAAAGCTCCGGGTCACATCAGGCAGAAGAAGATGCAAAAATAGGCTCTCTTTATCCTGAAGTGACAGATGCTGCAACTCAAAAATCAATACCCGAGCTATTCTCCCTTATTTATACAAGCCTTAGATATGCCTGTGAAAGTTCACAAACCCCAGAGCAAAAAGACAATCTTCTTGACTTTGCTTTACAAAACATTCGAAATATAATTGAACACTACCCGCAAGTGGAATTTCACTTTGACTGCGTGCAAATGCTTACAAAGTGTGTAGAACCAAATGACCCATTATTTTCTACCCACTGTTCAATAATTGTTGCATTACTCCGTAGTGCGGTACGAAGAGGTATTGTAAACCCAGAAGATCAAGCGGTAGTAGAAATACTTAAATATCTCAAAAAAGATGGCTGTGATTTACGAGCGCAAACACTCACCCCACTAGAAGAGATCCATGGCGCACTTGACACTGTTACCTCGGAAAGGGCCATTGAAGTTTTAGTTGTGGCACAAAATCTTGTTAGAATGTGGCAAGAACTACACTGCACTAATGACTACACAGCATGGCAAGGCATTATGACCAAATTATTTGATATCTGGCAACAACACCCATTTGTTGCCCAAAATAGCTTCGTCCTAGACTCAATGTCCGCTCTTTTACATACCAACTCTATACGCTTTGGATCTACTGGGGGCTCTATTGGAAAAAAAGCCATGTTAGATGTCTTAAGCGGCTACCTTACTTGTAACTGTCTAATCTACAAAACAATTACTGAAAAAGGCAGTGCTGGAAGTTGGAAGAGAACTGGCAACGCCATGTATTACGTATGGACAAAAGAGGGAAGCGCAGCTGGTGAGTGTCTATTAAGGCTAACAAAAGAATTGTATAAGGCCTGCTCTAGTAATACCTATAAAGGCAACTATGAGACATTCATAGCTCATGCGGAACAAATCATGGCATTATATGCAGCACCATCCTTCTTCGATGTTCTTCCTTTATCAGAAAGCGCCCAAATATTTACAAATGCCATTCTCTTAGAAGTGGCCGATACTGAAGATAAAGCAAAGCAAGCAGCCCTTGTACACAAGTGGATACAAACCATTGGAACACACTGTAAAGATGAAGACTTCAGACTACTACTCGAACCTATTACAGAAAAAATCGTTAACTCAAATATAGTATTACATTTTGACTATGACCAGCTTCAGTTGCTTCTTATAAGCATCGATAAGAAAAGAGCGATTGGATTATTAAACCGCTACGAACAATTAGTAGTAAGACCTCATTTGACCCCAGAAAATACACTCTCTTGCCTATTTCTAATCTGCAAAAATCTGATTGAAAAGCAACCGCCTATACCTATCAGTGGGACACGCAGTAAAAGCAAAACACCTGAAGCAACAATTCCCACTCAAATTATCCCGTTCGCAGTAAGCTGCATAAAGAACATGATCTTCACTCTTAAAACAAGACAAAAAAACTTGTATTACGAGGACAGGTATAAGAAATTCATTACTGATGCCGTGCAAATTTGCCTACTCTTGGTGGAACCATGGTATACCCAAGCCCCCAGCATCAGACAACTAGTTACATGGTACATTAGCACAATTTGTGGAGCCGTTAAAAATGATAATGAAGCAATATATCGCGCTTCGCTTATGTACGAATGGCTAAAGATAGTTCAGGTCTTGAAGGATACACCATTTTATGCTGACTTGCTCAACGAAACTGCCGTGCAGATGATTAAAGCAGAAATAATCCAGACTTTTGGATATTTGGAACAAAAAGAGAATGAACTTCTAATTGCCTTTCTTCAGTCATGGCATGAATCAGGTGCACAACCAGACGACGAGCTCATTGAGTCGCTTGCGAAACAAACAGGGCGCATCACCCAGCTTCAAGCAATTAATACCCTAGAGAAGTCAGTAATTGAAGGAATCGAAGATTTAACCGTAGATGATAAATAATTTATCATCTACGAGCGAGATTTACTAAACCCAGATGTGGCCAAGAAGCTAGTGTAAAAGAAGAAATGCATCAGGACAGTTTAGCCGGTTATAATGGACATCTTGCATAACCACAATCCCCTGCCCTTGCCCTTGCCCGGAAATGTTTGAAGAACTTATGGCTCACAATGCTGATTTTAAATATAAAGATCTGATTCTCAAATTTATTGTCGGTCATCTATGCAGAGAGATATGATC
>JBGSSB010000165.1:0-2476 GCA_041737255.1 Chlamydiales bacterium
CAAACATATGGTGAAGATCATCCAAGGGGTGCAATTTAAGAATGGTGAGGAGGTCGAAATTCAAGAAAAAACAGCTTAATTATTAACTAGAAATTAGGGTGCAATCTTTTTTGGAAACACAACATTTGACAATATCTCAAAATATAAAAACCATTTATGAAGATGGAAAGACCAAAAATTTTGGTCACCTAACAAAAAAGAGGTATCATGAAAGATTTGTTCAAAAAATCAGCCCCCATTGCGTTTGCTGTAGCAGCTATTGTAAGTTTTGCCCCATTTTCTGATTGTTCAGCTAGTTCTTGCAACAGCACCAGATCAGAATACGGCATGAAAGCAGACAAAAACATCGTACAAATCGCTCAGGCTAATAGTGATTTTAGCACTTTAGTTGCAGCCCTTGTTGCAGCTGACCTTGTGCCAGTACTAGAAGGCCAAGGCCCATTCACAGTTTTTGCTCCAACAAACGAGGCTTTTGCTAAACTTCCTGCAGGAACCCTAGAAAGCTTACTATTGCCAGAAAATAAAGACAAATTGGCTGCTATTTTGACTTACCACGTTATTCCTGGTAAAGTTCTCGCTGCTGACGTGACGACAATGATGGCAAAAACAGTAAACGGAAAAGACATTGATATTCAAGTCAATGGATCAAACGTCACTGTTAATAATGCCACAGTAGTTAAAACTGACATCGTAGGCACTAATGGAGTGATCCACGTAATCGATACAGTTTTACTACCATAGTTTTTTAAGGTTTGTAGCAATTTAAAATATTAATTGCTGAACTCACTTTGTGGTCAAAGAATAAATAATTCTACAAGACCCAAAGTGAGTTTTTTTCTTTACCTCTTTAGAAAGTTTATTAGACTTCTCTAAAATCAAAACCCTTCAATTAGTTACTTAGCCTGCTTCATAGTCTTGGCGACCACCTCTAGGAAAAATATTTTCGGATTGTGGCTAGTGACTTTAGGGCAATTTCTGCATCAAGCCCTTTGCTCTTGATGACAATCACTTCATAAAGTAAAACTGGTAGTAGAAAAATTAGGTAGAAGACAAATAACTAGCCTTAGTTATAAAAAAGCTATTTTTTACCTAATTGAAACTAAAATGCCAGGTGATGAGCATGACGCAAAAAAATAATTTCCTCTTTCAGGCAAATAAGACCCAGTCACCCGCCCTCTTTTTAGATGCAGGTTTGACAGATTATGTTTATAAAAATCAAAAAGCAGTTATGGCAACAAAACACGAAAAAGAAGAAATGATTGCCCCTGCTTTTATGGACTTACTTGGCCTAAGAATTGTTAAGGCAAACATCGATACGGATCAACTAGGTACATTCAGTGGAGAAGTAGATCGCCAAGATAGTCCGTTAGTTTGCGCTCGTAAAAAATGCGAGCTGGCAATAAAAGAATACAAAGTACCCCTAGCTATTTCCAGCGAAGGTAGTTTTGGTCCGCACCCTTTTATTCCATTCATAACGTGCGATTATGAGATTTTATATTTCATTGACAAACTTCGCGGTTTTGAGATACACGAATCACTTATTAGTGAAAATACAAATTACAAAAAAGAGGCTTTTTCGGATTACCAACAACTAAAGAGATTTTGTGAAGAAACTATTTTCCCATCTCACGCTCTAATTGTTAAACCAAACTATTCAATTGACAAAAGCATGACTATAAAAGGAATAAAAACATTTGACCTCCTAGAGGAATCCTTTAAAAAGTGTTGTAAACTTTCACACGATGGCAAAGCACTAGTACAAACAGACATGCGTGCAAATATGAATCCAACCAGGATGGGCGTGATTAGAGAATTAGCCGACACCTTAGCCCATCGGCTCGCCAGAACTTGTCCTTCATGCTCTAACCCTGGCTGGGGACTAGTTGACACTAGAAAGGGACTGCAATGTGAACTGTGTGCACACGAGACGGATGTAGTTAAATCTGAAATTTTTGGATGTCCTAAATGTCTATTCAGGCAAATAAATCCCAGACGCGATGGATTAGTTCTTGCCGAGGCACGATATTGCAACTTATGTAACCCATAAGCTGGCTTCAGCATAATTTACCGATGCTGTCTTAAACAACTGTTTTAATTGTGTTTATAGGAAAGTTAAGAATTGCTCTAATTTTTGCCAAAAATTGCAGAAATCACTTTACAATCAAAGGGTAAAATCATTCTCTGCATACAAGTGATTTTTTTCAATTCCTCTTTATAACAAATATCACGTTTTTTAGGACCACAAAAGCGCTCACTCTACACGAGCTCTAATGCATTCGTTACTGCCTTGCTAGCTAATGTAAATTTCCTTAAGTTGACACCATTGGTCCTGGACTGGGCTGTCAACTATTTGGAAATTTTAAAATACTATAACTTTTAAACTTGCTTCTATAAGTATTCCATCAAGAGCTTTGAATATTTAACGATAACACCATCCTGATAACCAGCTAGCTAGCTCTGATTTTTTAACATTTTC
>JBGSSB010000166.1:0-33297 GCA_041737255.1 Chlamydiales bacterium
GATGATGCAAGTGACGAAGGCGGCATTTCAGGCCGAGTCAAGTACAGAATACTGACGGACCCCAAGAGCCACACCTTCGTCGGCTAAGATTATAGCCAACTTAAACGAAGTCGTCACCTACAAAATCCGATGGTAGACCCCGTTCCCAGTGCTTTGTGCCTTTGTGTTTATTTTTTTGGAAACCGGAAATTTTAGAGACAAGATGAACAAGGGCCAATATCGAAATTAGGGGAAAGAGCTTAAGTTGACACCATTAGGGCCGGCCCCTCAGGTTAATTATCTTTTTTTTCTTGGTAGAAAATTATGAAAGTTATAACGTCTCAGAATATGAAGAATCAAATTTAAAGGAGATTCCTAAATGAGAACGTATCTACTTGCAGCTATCCTCTGCCTAGCATTAGGAAGCCATTTTACGGCTTTTGCTGGCAAACACCAAAAAAATGACTCCACTGTCCAGCTAGAAAAAACTAAAGATGCCAAAAAAAAGGCAAAAAAGAAAAAACTAAAGAAGAAAAAAGCAAAGCTTAAAGCAGAAAAAAAGAAAGCCAAAAAAAAAGAGAAGAAGATAGAGCGCAAAGAAAAAAAGAATGAAGCAGCAAAAACTCAAGCGCCTCAAGCCATAGTTCCTCAGAAAAATTTTTTGGGGACAAGAGCTCCGAACACCCCCTATCGGCGACAAACTCCCCCTCGTGCTGGTGGAGTAAAAGTTCCACAAGCTAAGACGCAGCCAGTTGCTGTTAAAAAACAAAGCGAAAAAGCTCTTCCTGAAAGTCAAAAATCTGAAGCGCACATTAGCAGTGTATTAAGTTCTTCATCAGATTTACATGCATCTTCTTCTAAAAAATCTTCATCTTCCAAAGACTCATTGTCATCAAAGAGTTCTTCATCTTCTTCTGCAAAAAGCGCTTCGTCATCAAAAAGCGCTTCGTCATCCAAGTCTGCCTCTTCAACCATGAGCTCTTGCTCATCAATGTGTGACTCCTCATCAATGTGCGCTTGCTCATCAATGGACTCTTCCTCGTGTGAGTGTTCTACATTTTCTGATGTAAGCTCCTGCTCAAGCTGCAGCTGCAGCGACTCAAGTGACAAAGAGGTAGAGTTATTCTCGTCTGATCCTGAAATTGCTGTCTGCGATCTTCTGATCGAGCGCTCATTCGATCCGGTATTAGCAGCTGATACAACAGTAGAAGCTCTTGAAGAAAATTCTAGAATTTTTATAGTTTTCGAAGATTCTAATAACACTATGCATGAAAAAAACCAGTTTGTGCGTAACTCTGTTAAAAGCGTTGTCGACACACTCGTTGCTCATCCTAAGAATTTTGATGTGTTTGTATATGGCGTTAGAAGAGCTGATGAAAGCTCAGCTACTAACCTCTTTGATTTTTCAAATGTAAACAAATATGATCCTACAGACCCAGAGTTTGTAACAGATCCATTCCCGATTGCTACAAATCTTGATTTAGGATTAGAAACTTTTATCGAAAATCCAGATGTATGCTACAGCGGTTTTTATTTTGGTGGACAAACAGCCGATGCATTTATTGCTGGAGCAAAACAGCACGATTATAACCCGACAGTCTATCCTGTCTTTTACCCATCTGTACAGTACATTGGCTGGTATAATGGACCAAATGAAGCAGCTCCATTAGAGCTTATCGAAGGTGGTGGCTTCGGCGACACCTTTATCTCACAATAAAATCACTAATAGGACCATTGCTCACAAAGCCATGGTCCTATTTTTTTGTCTTTATGTTACCACTTTATTTTGCAGCTTTTACTTCATCCCACACTTTGTTGTAGGCCTCGCTGGTAGTGCCTAAATCGTGGATTATTTCAATTTTCTGCAAAGTCTCATCATCAAGAAATGTTTTAAATAATTTCTTTAAATTAGGATTGATAAGCTTTAGTCCCTCTGTATTTGGGCAGAGGTAGCAAGTAAAGTTCATATTGGCACAAGCGACTTCTGGAGTGTACAAATAGTTAATAAACTCATGAGCAAGCGATACCTTTTGGGCATTTTTTGGAATCACAAGAAAGTCAATTGAAGTAGTAGTTCCCTCTTTTGGCAATCCAAAGCCTACGGCATCATTTTCGGCCATTACCTGTAAGATATCGCCGCTATAACCCTGAACTACGAGGTATTCCCCGCTTGCAATACCATTTTTGTACTGCTCACTTTCAAACTTAGCAAGCTGCGCTTTCCAGGTTATGAGCTGCTCTTTTGCGCGTTCAAGTTCATCCAGATTTTTTGTATTCACGCTAAAGCCATTGTACTTTAAGGCAGCACCGATTGCCTCACGTGGATCATTAAGCATAGTCATACGCCCCTTAAGGCTTTGGCTATCAAATACTGACCAACTTGGATCAAAGTCTTTTACTCTATCATTTCTCCAGGCAAGACCTGTCGGCGTCATCATATAAGGCACACCAACACGCATTGATTCTTTATCTACCAATTTTTTTATAGTAGGGCTGAGGTAGCGTAAATTTGGAAGTGCTTCTTTATTAATAGGCTGGAGCATATCAGCTTTTTGCATGATCTCCAAAAAATAGTTGCTTGGCACGATAATATCATACCCACCACCGCCTAGTCTAAGCTTGGCATACATCGACTCATTTGATTCGAAGGTATCAATAACAACATAACAATCATGTTCCTTTTCAAACTGCTCAACAATTTCAGGCTTAATGTAATCAGCCCAGGAATAAACATGAAGTTCCTGTTTTTTTGGGCCACACGATATCAGTAAAAGGCAAAACAGTAAAAGGTATCTCATTTTTTCTCACTTAGATGATGGCTTAACCAAACAATACAAAACGTCACAACAATCATGACAGTCGACAAAGCATTAATCAGAGGCGGTGAGCCAAACTTGATCATGCCATAAACATAGATAGGCAAAGTAGTAACACCAGGCCCTACAATAAAAAAGGTAATTACAAAGTCATCAATAGACAACGTAAAGGCAAGCAATGCTCCGGCGATAATAGCTGGTGATAAATAGGGAATCATCACGCGATAAAATACATCCCACGAATTGGCGCCTAAATCATAGGCTGCTTCTATCAGGGCATGATCAAAGTTTTGCAGTCGCGACCGCACAAGCATTGCCACGTAGCTTATACAAAAGGTTGTATGGGCAACAAACACTGTAAAGAGCCCTAAGGACCAATTAAGGGAAACAAAAAAGAGTAGCAGGCTTACTCCCATTAAAATATCGGGAATAATAAGAGGTATATAAATAAGTCCGTAATGACTTTTTTGAAAAAACGACTTGTATTTATAAATCGCTAATGCCGCCAGCGTTCCAAGCACTGTTGCAACAAGTGTTGAAAATGTTGCAATGATAAGCGAGTTGGTAAGCGCGGTCCATATTGCCCGTTCATTCCATAATTTTTCATACCACTTAAGTGAAAAGCCTGTCCACACTCCACCAAATCGCGATTCATTAAATGAATTTGCAATAAGCACTAAAATTGGCAGGTAAAGAAAAAAAAGTACAAAGCCTGCAAGAAATAGTGAAAGACGTCCTGATTTCATCTTACTTTCTCCTCTTTGCTTGCTGACGCTCGCCTCTGGCATGAAGATAAGCTGATAACGCTATAGGCAACAGTACAACAAGTGAAAGGATACTAGAAAGCGCGCTTGCTTGCGGTAGGTTACGGTCTATAAAAATGCGCTGGGCAATTTTATTTCCAATCATCTCACTCGTAGTTCCTCCAACAACATCAGGAATAACATACGCGCCAATTGCTGGAATAAATACAAGAACCGCCGCTGTCAAAATACCTCGGCGAATCCCCGGAACAAATATTTTAAAGAAGGCATAGCTTTCAGTTGCCCCTAAATCTCTGGCTGCTTCTATTAAGTTATAATTAAACTTCACTGATTGCGCATAGATGGGCAAAATAGCAAATGGAAGATATGAATAAATCATCACCACGATAACCGTGCCAAGGTTATAAAGCAAAAAGGTATCTGCATCAATAATATGCAAAAAGGTAAGAGATTTTCGCAAAACACCTTCGGGATGAAGCAGCGTTTTCCATGCAAATATACGAACCAGGAAGCTACTCCAAAAAGGCATAATAACTAACAGCAAAAAAACTCTCTGAACCCTTGTAGATGCTCGAGCAAGGTAATACCCAAGAGGAAGCGACAAAGAAAGACATACTATAGTCGTAATAGCACTAAGCCAAATAGTACGCCAAAAAATAACAGCATACTCAGGCCCAAATACAGAGGCAAAAGTTTGATCTGTCCAGCCTACACCTACCCCTAAAACACTATCATAGGGTTTAAAGGCATAGGCGAAAACTAAAATGGTAGGTATAAGAAAAAAGAGGGTGAGCCAGCTATATGATGGCAAGGTCATGCCAAGCTCTTTTAACTTGCGGCGAGAAATGATCATTCTTTTGATCCCTCTACCACTTCTAATGGCTCTGATTCCTCTTCGTATACTTCTTCGTCTTCTTGCTCGGTGTCAACACTTGAGTATTTTTCTAGCATAAAGCCATCATCAGCATGCCAGCTAATCCACACTTCGTCGTTCCATGAAAGTGTTTTTTCATCCAAAAGAAAACGGCTATGCTGCTGGAAAACACCTATACGCTGCCCCTCTACACGAACCCAAAATTTCGTGTGATCGCCCTTATAGACAACATCTTCAATTATTCCACGAAAAAGGTTGTGATTAGGCTTTGCCTTTGGCTGTTCGCTAGAGATTCTAATTTTTTCAGGACGTATGCTTAAATGGACAAGCTCCCCCACGGAAATTTGCTTATCGTTAAAGCAAAGAATATTTGGGAAATCTTCCATTTCCAAAGTGCTATAGTCTTTGTCAATTTTACTTTGCACTCGCCCATCGAAGAAGTTTGTATCTCCGATAAAGGCTGCAACAAAGCTACTTTTTGGTGACTCATAAAGCTGTATAGGAGTTCCAATCTGCTCTACGCTGCCATGGTGAAGCACAGCGATTTGGTCAGACACTGCCATAGCCTCAGTCTGATCGTGGGTAATAAAAATAAAGGTAATCCCCACCTCATCATGGATCAGATCAAGATCTAACAGCATTTTTTGACGAAGTTTTAAATCAAGCGCAGCAAGAGGCTCATCAAGCAAAAGTACACGCGGTTTATTAATAAGTGCTCGAGCAATAGCAACCCGCTGCTTTTGTCCACCACTAATTTGATCGGGCTTTTTGTGTGCACAGTGCTCAAGCTGAATTAACTTGAGCATCATGTTCACTTCTTCTTTAATCTCTTGCTCTTTACGATGAGCAACCCGCAAACCAAAAGCAATGTTTTCCCAAACACTTAGATGCGGGAAAAGCGCATACTGCTGAAAAACGGTATTTACATTGCGTCTATTAGGTGGCATGCCGGTGATGTCATGGCCGTCAATTAAAATTCGTCCCGCATCAGGCTTTTCAAAACCTGCAATAAGACGTAAAAGTGTTGTTTTACCACAGCCGCTGGGACCCAAGATAGAAAAGAACTGCCCACTTTCAATCTCAAATGAAACATTGTCAACAGCGACAACATCCCCATATGATTTAGAAACATTATCAAAAACGACAGATCCTGCAACTAACTTAGACATCACATACACCGTAAATGGGGATATATTTTCAAAAATGGACGTATTTTACAACAAAAAAGGATGTTGTTACACAAGTCACAGAAGAATTATAAATGTTTTCTCTAAATTTTCAAAGAACAGTCTACCTCTAAACAGACAAACTTTCAGAAAACAATTGATTATATTTCTAGGTACACATATGAACAGGTATTTTAAACGAAAAAAGAGCCGTACACTTTGAACACTGGCCTGCTATATAAATTCCCCGCTTTTATCGTAGTGATACTCTGTTGTAGCTGCACTGCAAACCACCTTACAAAATCCTATGAGAGTCCTCATCATCCTACCGATCCATCTATTTCTGTAATCCCGATCAAACTATCTCACACATTAGATATTGATAAAGAAACCCTTCCAAAGCCACCAAAAATAGAGCAAAAAACGCACCATGACACCCACGGCATGAATGAAAAAGATTCTGAAGTAGGTAACAATGTATAAATCGCACATTCTTTGCATTGGAGCTTTGCTTTTTTTATCTAGCTGCGGTCGTACCAATATAGACCCTTCCCCTTCTTTCGTTCAAATTAAAAACACTATAGCCCAGCGCACAGGAAGAGCCATCCAATGGAATAATAAGGCAGATGATGATAACAATTCAAAAATTTTTGTTGATAAGGCGCTGAAGCAAAATCTAACCGTTGATGCTGTTATTCAAATTACACTCCTCAATAACAAACGCTTACAAGCTATCTATGAAAGCCTCGGGGTAGCACAAGCAGAAGTTGTCCAAGCAGGTCTTTTTAAAAATCCGACACTAGCCTACTCACTGCGTTACGACAAAAAATTTGGTTCAGACAAAATTATTGAAATAGACATCCTCCAGAATTTTCTCGACATTCTTTTAATGCCTTTAAAAAAACGAATGGCCCGTACCGAGTTAGAGATCCTAAAAAATCTAATTACCGGTGATGTCATGGAAATCATTGCCCAATCAAAAATTGCATTCTACACACTTCAAGCGGCTGAAAAAACCTTACTGTTAAGAAAACAGGTTCAAGAAACGACGGAAGCTGCTTTCGATGCTGCAAAACGATTGCGAACAGCGGGAACAATTACACATCTTGAATTGGTTGTTGAACGATCATTTTATGAACAATCGAAAATAGGCGTTTCTCAAGCAGAAATGGATGTTGTTGAAGCAAGAGAAAAGTTAAATGTATTAATGGGGCTTTGGGGATTACAGACAGATTGGACAATTACCCCACAACTTGAAGAGATCCCTAAAGAACTTTCCGATTTTAAAGAAATTGAAAATCATGTTGTAGCCAATAGCCTCGATATCCGCATGGCACGCAAGCACATTTTTGCAACAGCAACAAAAGTTGGCATTGATACAGCAAGAATTGTTTTTCCTGAGTTGGGAATTGGCATAAACTCTGAAAGAGAACCTAGTGGAAACTGGTTTGTAGGACCACAATTTATACTTGGAATTCCACTGTTTGATTTTGGACAAGCCAGATCTGCTGCAGGTAAAGCAGAACTTAATCAGTTGTGTAATGAATATTATGCATTAGCCGTAGAGTTGCGATCAGCTACCGATCGGCTAGCTTTAGACTATGGAATTCCCATCAGCAAAATCGCTATTTTGAAGAGATACTACTTCCCTTAGCCGAAGAAGTAACTACAGAAACACTGCTGCAACTCAATGCAATGCAACTTAGTGTATTTGATATCTTATCAGCTAAACAACGTGAAATTGAAACAAGAGAAAAAGCTATCCTAACCTATAAAGATTACTGGATTGCTCATGCAGAGCTTGAATTGTTAATGAATGGCCGAATGCAACACAAACTGAGAATGAATTAAAAAGCGAGCAACATAAACATGAAATTTTTAAATACCCTGTTTGCAATTTCGATTTTTTTTCAAACTTGCTCCAGTTTATCAGCTCAAGAAAAATACCACTATTCCTCTCCCACATTGAGCCCTCCAGCTGAAACTTCCCCTCCAAGACCTTGGGCAAAAGCTGCCCAAGAAAACCTCCCCCTCTCGAGCCCTAACAACGACTATACACCCGCTGTAGTTCCTAATGGATCCAAGTTGCAATACAAAATTGTCGACGGAGTTAAAGTTTTTCACCTCATCGCAGAAGAAATTGTATGGAAAATCGCTGAGGGATTAACGGTCAAGACATGGGGTTATAATGGTTCTGTTCCTGGACCTCTAATAGAAGTAGGCCAGGCAGACCGAGTCCGCATCTACGTTACGAATAAACTACCCGCTCCAACGACTGTCCATTGGCACGGTCTATTGCTTCCCTGCGGAATGGATGGAATTTCAGCACTCACTCAACCTTCTATAAAACCAGGAGAAACCTATGTGTATGAATTTATTTTTCCACACTCTGGCACCTTCATGTACCATTCACATCATGATGCAATGACTCAGGAAGGACTGGGATTGATAGGAATGATCGTGGTTCATGAAAGACAAAAAGATTTAAAGCAAAGACCAGACAGAGATTTTGTTATAATGCTTCATGAATGGAGTATTCCTGTAGGAACTTCTAAACCCAATCCTAATGAAATGACTGACTTTAATATCTTGACTATGAATGGCAAAGTAATGCCCTTCACAGAGCCTCTTGTAGCAAAAACCGGCGATAAAATATGGATACGCTATGGTAATCTCAGTGCGATGGATCACCATCCAATTCATTTGCATGGATATTGTTTTAAAATTATCGGCTCTGATGGCGGATGGGTTGAAGACAAGTCAAAGTTATTACCAGAAACAACCGTGCTAGTTCCAGTCGGATCTGCTAAAGTTATCGAATTTCTTGCTGACAATCCCGGAGATTGGCTTTTCCATTGTCATATGACACACCATACCATGAACCAAATGGGCCATAAATTCCCTAATATGATTGGCATGGACACAAAAGGTTTAGATGACAAAATAAGAAAACTTGTTCCTGGTTACATGACCATGGGGACTAAAGGGATGCAAGATATGACAAAAATGGGAATGCCTTTACCTCCTAACAGCATTCCAATGCTTGGGTTCACAGGACAATTTGGTCAAACTGTTATGGGTGGCATGGCAAATATTTTGAAGGTAAGAGATAACATTACTGACTACAGCGATCCCGGCCCTTACCTATTTCCAAGGGGAACTGTTTCGTGGCCTGCTAGTAAAGCAGAGATGCAAAGAGATTCCATTATGATTGATTCGGAATGAACATCTACACAACGAATTGCTTTCAAATACTTATAAGAACCAAAGATTTTCTAGTCGAAAAAAATATGTCAAAAATACTCATAAAGCTATAAAAAAGCCTGAATACTTGCTATCTTGTCATCTCTTAGACTTACAAGATGGCGGCGCTCCTTTACAAAGGCTACACAATCTCTTACAGAAGCAAATTTTTCAGAAGGATTATTTTGCATTAAATCAGCAACAACAACCGCAGCACTTCGGCCTCGCCCTGCCTTACAGTGCACATACACTTTTTTGCCAAGCGCGTGCTGCGCTTCAATAAATCCAACAGCCTTTTGAAATGACTCTACGGTAAGTGGATAAAAATCAGGTGTTTCTACTTGAAAATGTTCTATTCCTAGAGCTTTCCAGTCATCTGGCCTTACAGGGTCGGAAAAAAGACCCACTGTGTGATTTTCAAATTTTTCCACAACACTTAAAACGGCGCCAATGCCCTCTTTTTGCAGCGCAAGATGATCGTTATTATTTTTTAACGGCAACCTTCCCAAGAAAAGATTATCTGTAATTTTATTATACACTGTCCACTTTGTAGGAAATACTCTATTCATTATAAAGCCAAACGACAAGGTAATCTCATAAACAAACCTCTTGCGCCAAGCAACGACTGTTCCAGCCACCACAGCTGCAGCCCCAACGGTAACGGGCCATGCCCCTGCCAACGACACCCCAATTGCTGAAATCGCCCAAAATAACGGACTTAAAACAATACGTTTAAACAAACTAGTCACTCTAATTTCATGCTCATTTTGTTGGCTTTGACTTTTTGCGCGTGCTGATGTATCGGTATTATCTGAGGCGCCCACAGGGCCAATAGCTGTCATAGTATACTCTTTTTTACGACAAAGCATACACTAAACTACAAAAAACTTCAATTAGACATTACTGGAGAAATTTTAACGACTTACGATATACTAGCTTTAACTTTTAAGGTTCAGAATGCCCGTTTTTTCTATTCTCTTTCTTATAGGCTTTCTTAATGCCCTACACCACAATGCGGCAAACCTTACCATTTATTTTTCAGAATGTGGATTTACAAAAGATGTTATTGGCATTTTCTGTCTCCTCAGCTTTCCCTTTAGCCTAAAAATTTTGTGGTCGGGCGTCATCGACTACGTCCCTGTTCCTTTCTTTCGTAAAAGCCCACGTAAGGGCTGGTTACTTATAGCGCTCACGGGCACAGCACTTTGCTTTTTTGGAATGAGCACATGCAACCCACAAGAAAACCCTTGGCTCTTTGCAGGATACCTTTTATTACTCGCCCTCATGTCAGGCTGCCTCTACATGGTTGGCATCGCCTACGAGCTAGAAAGCATCCCAACAAACTCTTACAGCACAGGCTCTGCATGCCTTATAACAGGCTATAGAACAGGGCTTTTATATGCAGGCGCTGGCATGCTCTATATTGCCCACATAGCCTCTTGGCCCTACGCCTTTCAGTTAAGTGCGGGCATCAGTTTTGTTGCAGCATGTGCAATTTTTCTGGTAAAAGAGCCCTTTAGATCGGCTGAAACCCTTGCAGTAAAGCGTCAGCGACTCTCGGAGCACACATCCCTTTTCAAAGGGTATGTTCATGAAACCTTTATAGAGCCCTGCAGAACATTTTTACAAAGTGGCAACTGGCAAGCAGTGGTTGCCGTTATCTTATTATTCAAAGTAGCAGATCACATCGCAAAACCTATGGAAGGTCCCTTTTATCTTGAACTTGGTTTTAATAAGCAAGACCTTGCCCTTGCTGCAAAAACATTTGGGTTTGCTGCGACTATCTTGGGTGCATTTCTTGCGGGAAGCTTACTAAAAAACAGAAATCCACTTTATTCAGTGGCTGTTCTTAGCCTTATACATACCTGCGCGGAATTTGGCTGTCTTATACATAGTTTTACTGGCAAGTCCTACACCCTTTTGTATCTCACATCAGGCGTTTCAAACTTTACCGGGGGAATGGTAATTACTGCCTTCATATCCTTGCTCTGGAAAAGCTGCAACAAACACTACGCCACAGTGCAGTACGCCTTTTTGTGGTCGCTTTCCTCAATGGCAACAAACATCATGGCCTGTTGCGGAGGATTTTTGGCAGCTCACTTAGAATGGTCTCAATTTTTTTCCTACGTCTTGGCCCTTGGCCTTACTTCATCACTTGCCCTTGTAGTTTTTGTACTTCAAACAAAATCCGCAGGCAAGTTCCAAGAAAGTCGCTAAAAAAGCTGCAGCTTATGGCATCAAAACTTGGTCGATAATATAGCCCACACCATTTGGACCTAAGATATCAGATTTAATGACATGTGCACCATCAACAGTAATCAGACCACCATTAGCCTTTACATCAACCTCCTTACCATAAACTGTACGATAGGATTTGCTTTTTAGCGCAATCGATGTATACCCACCCAAAATCACGTGGTTGTTGATAAGGTTTACAAGCTCATCTCTGTTCTCAGGCTTTAAAAGATCCTTCAAAACAGTCTGATCCATTTTATCAAACGCTTCGTTAGATGGAGCAAAGACTGTAAAAGGCCCTGAGCCATTAAAGAAGTTCACAAGTTCTGCAGTTTTAATAAGTGAATCGAATGTACTAAGATCAGGCTGTGTCATAATCCCGGGGCGGGCTTTTACAGCTTCAATTTCTGGCGCTTCTTGACACGATACAGCTGTAGTAAGTGTTAGAGCCGCACACAACAATGTTACTATCTTCAAGCCCATAAGAGATCCTCTTCATGTTTTTTTTCATAATCCCGATTTCTCTATAAGAGTCAAGCAAATTTTGAAAATTTATCAATCTCTTGCAAAACTGACTTAGCCAGTATTTGTTCAACTTTTTTAAGATCACTCCCAGGAAACCAAATGCCAAATTGCAATACAGCCTGCTTAATAAACAGCTCATACCCATATACCACTTGGCAACCCCGATCTAAGGCATGCTGCAAGAAAAGTGTTTGCTTAGGCACTGTTGCTACATCCATTACGACAGCACCTGGTATAATATATTGGGGGTCAATAGGCAAAGGAACGCTCGTAGCGTTAATGATAATGCTATAGTTAGCGATAGCATCCAACTCTTGAGCGCTGCACCCTACCGTAAAAGCAGTTGCTTGCGCTTTTTTTATGTCACGAGCACAAATAACAGCATCAGCTCCCGCTTGCACAAGCTGCCAGCTAATGGCCTTTGCCACGCCGCCTGCTCCCAAAACGACAACTTTTTCACCTCGTACAGCTATATGACTCTGCAAAGCTGCAAGTATCCCAGGAGCATCTGTGTTATGCCCAATGATCTTCCCATCTTGAAAGGCAAGTGTGTTTACAGCACCTATAGCTTGCGCATCGGGCGTTATTTCACTGCAATATTCAATCACTTTTTCTTTTAATGGCATTGTTACGCTTAAGCCCCTTACACCAAGTTGTTGCGCCTGATATAAAAAACCCTCTAATTCATCAACTGCCACGCCCATTTTGACATAGACACTTGAGAGCTGTAGAGAACGCATAACCTCATTATGGCTTATGTGACTTACGCTTTTAGATACCGGGTCGCCAATAAGCCCATATATAGCTGAGGACGAGGATAACTCTTTGCAAGAAAAGGTATGAATTAGATCATTTGCCGATAACTGCCCCGGAACAGCAGTTTGGGCATCATTTAAGCTGGCATAGGCAAATGGCCTACCAACAACAGGCGAAAGAATGCGACTACAAGAGCCAAACTCCCCCATAGACATAAGCAAACAGTTACCGGGGGCTTGTTTTGCAAAGGTAAGTAAGGATAATGCATCCTGACTGGAGCGGGCCATACAAGAGATTTTGTAAAAATCTGCTGCTGGCATACTATCCAAAATCACAGAAAAATCTGCCGGAGTTTTAGCAAAATCATGGTAGGAGCAGATAATTTTTATAGATGGATACTGCTTTTTTATAGAATCGATAAAAGCTTGAGATGCTGAGTATTCTACATCCAAGTAGGTTGGGCAAAGCTGGGCTAATTTCTCTAAAAAAAGCAGCCGCTCTTCTTGCGTCCTGTTACAGCTACCACCCTGAGATATAGATCTAAGAGTAAAAATAACCTGGCAATCGAATTTTTTTCTTAACTTTTTTAAACTGCTAAGATCAAGTGTTGCAAAAAGATCTAATCGCCACTCGACAATATCGACAACTTTTACAGCTTCCTCAATCTGATGCGCAGCCTCAACAAGAGATGGCCCCTTGATGACTATACAGAGCCCAGGCTCCTTCATAATCGCACGCACCTGTTCATAAGGATTGCATCTACTAACACCATAGCTGCCATCGCCTCAACAACAGGCACTGCACGTATAGCAAGGCAAGGATCATGCCTTGAGCCCTCTGGAAGCACGAAGGCTTTTGCCTTTCCATCAACGCTCAGGGTATCTTGTGGCTTTTTTATGCTTGATGTTGGCTTAAAAGCAACCCGTGCAACAATCGGCATACCTGTTGTAATACCTCCTAAAACACCCCCAGCATGGTTTGTCTTGGTTTGCACACCATCATTATTTACAAAAATATCGTTATGGCTCGACCCCCGCATAGCACAAGCTGCAAAGCCAGAGCCTATCTCAAAGCCTTTTGTAGCAGGAATCGACAGCATAGCTGAGCCAAGATTAGCTTCAAGTTTCTGATAGACTGGGTCTCCTATCCCCCCAGGAACACCATGCACAACAAATTCCACAACCCCACCTAACGAATCGCCGTCACTTTTAACCTTTTCAATAAGCGCCTGCATGGCATTTGAAGCTTTTGGATCGGGGCAGTAAATTGGATTGCTGTAGGTATCTTGACGTAGCTCATGGATATCAGAGCACACAACATCAGCTTCAACTGTCCCTATTTGTTTAATGTAGGCGCAAATGGTAGCACCAAAGTGTTTGAGGATTTTTTTTGCCACAGCACCGGCAGCCACCCGGCAGGCAGTCTCCCTTGCTGAAGCTCGCCCTCCACCTTTATAATCAAAAAGACCATACTTTTCTAAGTAGGTGTAATTTGCATGACCTGGCCTGAGCAGATCTTTAATAGGCTCATACTTACTTGAATCATGGTCTTTATTTGGTATGATAAAGCACAAAGGGGCACCTGTGGTTTTTCCCTCAAACACCCCAGACAAAATCTCACCCTCGTCGCTTTCGGCTCTTGGTGAAACAAACGAAGATTTTCCTGGGGCTCGTAAAAAAAGCTCAGCATTAATTTCGTCATTAGAAATTTCAAGCCCAGCAGGACATCCATCAATGACAACGCCAATAGCCTTGCCATGTGATTCACCAAAGGTTGTGATTGTAAAGAGAGTACCAAATGAATTTGCAGCCATATATGTTCTCGTTAAAGGGTGTCTGCATAAAGCAGTTCGCGGTCAATCTCGTGAAATGCGCACGTTACTCGGCATGAAATTTCTGGGTTTTGTGCAGCTATTGCCGCTTTAAAGCGCCCTAAAAGCTCTTGCGTGGCCTGAGCAAGCTTTTGTTTGTCGCGGCCAGTCATAAGCGCAATTTGTAGATGTGCATACACATGTGAAGGATCTCCACGGCCCACAAACACCTCAGGAGGCCGAATCAGCTTAGTTTTAAGTTTTTCAATGGGGATTGCTAAAAAATGTGATAAATACTCATGGACATTGCCTGCAAAGGGGGCAAGGGCAAACTCTACAGTTACTGGCAGCTCTATCGTGATAAATGGCATAATAAATTCTCAACACTTTGGTGCATTGTAAAGAAATCATCTAGTTTATGCAATGAATGTCGCTATTTGACCCCAATTCTAACCCATGCTATAACAAGACCCAACTTACTCTAAGGAGAGAAAACAATGCATACAGAATTATCGGCATTGAGAGAAAGACCACGCTTAGATAGAAGCTCAATTACCTGCGTATTAAGCAATCGTCCACTCTCTACAACTGAAAAAGTAAAAGTTGTTGTCACCTCTGTTTTTCTTGCCGCAGAGGTTGGAGCTATGGCCTTAGGAACCTATATACTCACTCACGGAGTATCTGAGCACATCCACGATGACACAATAACAGGTGGTATGATAATCCTGGGAGGCCTCCTTTTTAGCACTGTAACCGTAGCTGCCGGCTGTTTAAATTTTTCCCGGCGCCATATTGCAGTACAGCCAAATTCATCCCCCAGCATTTACGAAACCTAATGGCTCCATGGGGCTGTCTTTAGAAATTACAAGCTCTCCTGTGAAGTATCTGCGATATACATCAAGTGCTTGGGATGCTGTTTGCACGCAAAAAAAGCAGCTTGAAACCCATTCTGAGCCTTTAATTGTGCCGTTGTTAAGGTTAGCCTGAAAGCGCGTAGTTATTTTGTCTTTCCAGTAGTCAAGCTCGCCCACTAACAAAATGGGAGTAGGGTTTACGCATCCAACTTTTCGCCTTACCTCTTCTAGGCAGTACTCAAAGTCAGTTCCAATACCTCCCATCACAAAAATTGGAAAATCGAGGTTAAACTCGGCCTGGCGCTCTACTAGTTCATAGTGGCGATAGGTCATTTTTGCTTCGATGTATGGATTTTGCCTTTGCTCATTTACAACACTTTGTGTAGTTGATCGAAAATCTGAAATTCTAGCGCCCGATAAAATTTTAAGTTCTTTTGCAATGCGGTTACCGGTTTCCATAGCTCCAGGGCCGCCTCCCGTGATAAGCACAAGCGGGGTATCTGCTGTAAGCAAAGGATTCACTGAGCTTTTACGTAACTCCATAACACCTTTAAGCACATCACTTAAAAGCTCCTCAAAACCACCCGAGAGCAAATTTGACCCATACACACCAAAGGTTGTTGCCTTAATAAAGGTATCTGTTTGATTAAGTGGCACAAACATACCTGTTTCGCGCTTGGGTTTTTGCACGTACTGTAAAATTTTTCCTGTCACCTCATCTACCCAGTAGATCGGAATGGCAAACTTATATAAATCATTCATCATCGCCCTATCTTCATAGGAAAAGAACTGGCCATGATTTGCCGATGGATACTGAAAGTAAATACCCTTAAGGCATGTTGCTACCCTTTCAGAAAGCAGCATACGCTTCATAATGGGTGATGGGAAATAACGCGACAGCAGCACACCCTGACTTGTAATTTCACCCTCTTCAATAGCCTTTAAATATGGATAAGCTGGCTGTTGCTCGATAAATCGCGATATTAAAAGTGCTTGTCTTGTGCCATGGGTTATGCCAGGAAGATCATGAAACACCGATGCTCGCACAATCCAATCTTCTGGCTTTAGTAATTCCATCTGATGGCCTTTTACCACAAAGGTACTCGCACGCTGTTCTATAGGCTGAGGGGCTGTATCAAATGCTGTAAAGAGTGATTTTGTATCTTCCAGACAAACCTGAAGCTGATCGCGGTCGGAAAAAAATACGTGCTCACGGTATGGCTCAAGTGTATAAAACTCTAAAGGAATGTCGTTTAGCTCACGCTTTGAGGAGCCATAAAGTTCATAAACATCACCTGATGCTGTAGTATCAGGCTGCAGTACGGATGCTGTTGTATGAGTGTACCCTGGCGACAAAAGATCATCGACGACTCTTGCAAACACTGTTCTTATATGAAGAGGGCTTGTGCGCAACAGTAATATTTCATCTTCTTCTACATTGCGAGAACCACCTTCAACCCAGTCTTGGTGCAAATGTAAAAGGCCCCTAAGAGCAAATGTATTATGGTGCAATGCCTTTGCCATTGTAGGCAAAAAGCCAAAAATAGAGCTTTCATACCTGATTCGGCCATTTTTTAAGGCAAGGTAAGCAATGGTTCTACCATCTACCTTATCCAAAATCATATTGTCACTGCCCTGCATAGCTCCTAACGAAAGCAAGGGTCTTCCCTTTCTATCAGCACGGCCGAACATGCGTGTAAGATAATCAGCATCGCGCACGCGCCGTCTGGTATCTGCAGCAAAGAGCTTACCAATATATGCACCAACTGTAATCAGGGTAAGCATTTCTCTAGCTACCGGGCCAATAGCATGCAAACGAACATCAACCGTTGCTCGTCTTGCTTTTTGATCGAGGTGGTAGTTTTCGCCAATCCCGTTGAGGCCTATCTGCGCAAGAGTGCTTTTAACGTTAAAAAAAACAAGCTCTGGTTCGATTTCATACCCAACAAAATTTGGGTGGATATTTTCAATAAGTACAGAGGCTAGGCACGTTTTTTCATCGATACGCTCTATTTTCGTTACTCTGGCATCAGGTGTTACTAAGTCAAGTTGAGCTAAATCCATTAAAATTCCTCCGATCCCTCGTTTTACTCATTATTTAAATTTTTTGTAACTAATTAGTTACTAATTCTGCTAGGTCATCTCAGAAAAAGAAGCGACAACAGCCACAATTTCTTGCCGTAAAATCTGAGATTACGATAATTGAAAGATTCACCCAAGGCCTATCGCGTTATGAATCAAGCTCATCAAAAAATACCACGTTCAGTAGGGACACATGACGGCACTTTTCACGCTGATGAAGTCACTGCCTGCGCACTTCTAGAGTTTTTTAACCTCATCGACCACGACAAAATCAAACGAACACGCTCGGCTGACGACCTGCGCCTTTGCGAATACGTATGTGATGTCGGGGGCATTTATGACTCCTCAATAAAGCGCTTTGACCATCACCAGGCAGACTATAAAGGCCCCCTAAGCTCTGCTGGGATGATTTTAGAGTATTTAAAGCAAAAAGGCATACTCAAATCAAAGGAATTTGATTTTTTCAACAATTCACTTGTTAGAGGTGTCGACGCCCATGACAATGGCAAAGATCCCCAAATCCCTGGTTTTTGCACTTTTTCTCAGGTAATATCAAATTTTACCCCTATTCACTATGATGCACCTCCAGAAGCACAAGATGCAGCCTTTTTAGAAGCTGAAAAATTTGCCGTTGGCCATATCTCGCGACT
This sequence comes from Chlamydiales bacterium, assembly GCA_041737255.1. Lineage (GTDB taxonomy): Bacteria > Chlamydiota > Chlamydiia > Chlamydiales > FEN-1388 > SZAS-7. Next base: position 17,755 of record JBGSSB010000166.1, read on the forward strand.
CTGGCAGCGCTACCAGTACAATCATACATGTCGAGAAGTTGTTGAGCAAGCAATGGCTGAGTATAGAGACTGCTTAGTATTTGAAAAATCGATTCCTTGGATGGATGCTTTTTTTGATTTAGATGGAGTGCGTCACCCCGCACGCTTCGTGATTATGCCCTCAGGCAAGTGCTGGAAGCTCCGAGGAATACCTCCAAGCTGTGATGATAAAATGAAAGTTAGACAGCCCCTTCCCGAAGAGTGGGCGGGCCTACTTGATGAAGACCTCCAAAAAATTTGTGGCATTCCTGGCGCACTTTTTTGTCATAAGGGGCGTTTTATATCAGTCTGGAAGACAAAACAGGATGCTGAAAAAGCTCTTGAAAAAGTACTTCATGCAAGGACTCTTTCATGACAACAGTTTTTCAAAAAATTATCGACGGAGAGCTTCCCTGCGATAAAGTATTTGAAAACGAGCGCATTATCGCCTTTAAAGATATTGCGCCAGCAGCCCCTGTTCACATTTTAATAGTACCTAAAAAACCCATCGCTAATATATCAGCTATCGAGGAGTCTGACGGCCCGCTGATTGCTGAAATTGTTATGGTGGCCAACGAACTTGCCAAAAAATTTAAAATCGCAGAAGGCTATCGCCTACTTACCAATAATGGCGCTATGGCAGGGCAAACTGTTTTTCACCTACATTTTCATTTAATTGGAGGAAGCCATCTTGGTCCCGTTGCCTAAAATAGGCCTGTTACTTATCGACATCCAAGAAAAGCTTTTGTGCAAAATGGTAGAGAATGAAAAGCTCACCTCAAAAGTTGCACTTCTCTACAAAGCTTGCTCACTGCTAGAAATACCTACAATAGTTACTGAACAATACCCTCAAGGCCTTGGCAAAACAGTAGCTGCCCTTTCAATCACCACTAAAGCCTATGAAAAAACAGCCTTTTCCTGCTTAGGTGATACTATAATAAAAAAAGCGATTATGGACTCTGGAATCACCACATGGATAGTAGCTGGCATCGAATCACATGTATGTGTTCTGCAAACCGTACGCGACTTAGTACATATGAAAATACATCCAATCGTTGTTCAAGATGCAATATCTAGCAGAACCTTGCTTGATCATCAATCAGCTCTACAAGAAATGCGTGCCATGAATGCACGTATAACAACAACAGAGACTCTCATTTTTGAACTATTACAAGATGCCAAACACCCCTTGTTCAAAGAAATCTCGCGGCTCGTAAAATAAAAAAACCCCGTTTCAACTGTTCTTTACGCCAGAAATTCGCTTACTTAAAGAGATCGTCAAACTTCTTTTTAGCATCTCCAGGTTTTGAAGGCGTATGTTTACCCAGCAATGAAAAGTCTTCGCAAAGATTATTTTTTGTTCTATCTGCAACGTACCCGGTTCCAGGCATCCTGCAGTCATTAGGCTTGCCAGGCTCGTAAAAACGACAGTTTTTACAGCAGTGAAGATCTGCCAAACAGGCCTCACAGGTTTCCCTAAATGAAACTTTACCAAAAGGAAATTCAGGCAAAGCAAAGCCACAGTGCCAACAGTTCATATCTCCTCACAATTTTTCATAAAATCTACACCGATTTGATTTTTCATCTCTACGTTTGATAGTGATAGCCCTTTGTTGTATACTCCACCTAGATACGCAAAAAGGCCACAAATGTTCTATATTATTTTCTTTCTTTTTGCCACCATTTCGCTTCAGGCCGATCGTATTGAATCGCTACTTGCAATTGGCGATGGCCAGCAGGCGCTCATCGAACTTGCCCCACTTCTAGCAAAAGACCCCGACAACACTTCCCTTCAGCGCCTTGAAATACGGAGTTTTGCAAAACAGACAAACATCCCCGCACTTCTCAAAGCCTACAACCGCTTTTGCGACCTTACCCCAAATGATTTTGATAAAGACCTACTAGAAGATGTCGCCTGGGCAATAATAAACAAGGCAAGCCAAAGTAGCTCTCCCATCATCCGCCAAGAAGCCTGCATAGCCTCCTTTATGACAAACGACGCCAAAGGCATGGCCAACTGCCTTAAAGCCTTAAACGACAGAAGCGAACAGATGCGCCTTTTAGCTACTTCACTTGCCGCAAGATCTCGCGATGAGGTGCTGCAGCAACAAACCTTTACTGCTATCCAAAACGACAGCTCACCTCGCGTCAGGCTTCAATCTATAGCTGCTGTTGGCGCTATGCGTTATGATTTAGCAAAAGATACCCTACTAGCCATCCTTGAACAAAGAAGTGCCACTCACGAAGAAAAAATGGCCGCGATAACAGCTCTTACTCACATTACTCAAGAAGTTGACAGCAACCTCATACAAACGCTTACAAAAAGCGATCGGGCGCCTTTACGCATACTAGCATGTGAACTTGTACTAAACCACTTTGACAAACCTGCCGCTGAGCATCTTAACACACTTATGAACGATAGTGTTTTTGATGTACGCCTCGCGGCAATTCAGTGCCTGGCTACCCTTGGCTACAAACCCCCAGATGACATCATCAACGCACTTACAACACACCATGATATCAAAACAAAAATATTAGCCCATTGGCTATCACTTGTTGTTGGGTACAAAACAGATAATGCCATACAAGCATTTCAAAACTACCTGCAGCTACCAGATAGAGAGTTACGCCTTTTTGCAGCAGGTGCTCTTAGCCATGCAGGCCCATCTATAAAACACTTTTCAAGCAGCTTTATGCAAAGTAACGACCCTCTTGTTCGGCTAAACCTCGCTATAGGCTGCATCTGGCAAAGAGAAGATATTCAGAGAACATGCAGACAGCTATTAAGCGCACTTAGCGAACCCACAAGACTTTCCTGGCAGAATATTGGAATTATTTCTTTTGTTGGACCAAGTACCGCCTCTCACGCTGGAGGCTATGCAAGGCTTCCTGAAAGCCAAGATCTTCTACTGAGACTTGAGCTTTATTCCATGATTGCCAGCTGCGACTCTTGTTCAATCCACGAGCCCCTTAAAGCACTTTTAAAAGATAAAACTTGGGGAATAAGTGGTCAAAGCGCCTGTCTGATGATGCAAGAGGGTCTTATCTACTTTGATGAACTTCGATCACTTTTAGATGACCCCTGCCCAGAAATATCACTGCAGGCTGCCTTTATTTTAGCGTTTTATGCTCAAGATGATGATGCCCTTAAAGTGCTCACCCACTCATTTAATCAAGCCTCAAGACAAATGAAAGAATATATCCTGTACGCAGTAGCCACTATAGGCACAAAGTCGGCTCTACCCTTTCTTTCGCAAGTCCTCAAAGAGCCTTTTGAATCACTGCGTGTATCTGCAGCTCGAGGCATCCTTATTTGCCTCTACAAATAAACAGCCCGTACAACCTGATATCCTACAAACATCTACCTGATTAATGTCTTGGCAAGTATCGGCACGCTATTATTCTGCTTTGTGGGCTTTTGAGGGGGCATAGGAGCCCATACATTTAACCTCTCGGCAGCCGAGCTTGTTACAAGTCCGGCTTGCTCGCTGTAGACAGCATCAAGTAAGCGATACTCACTTTTCGTCTCCACATCTTTAATGAGAACGATTTCATTTTCTTTTACGTAGAAATGACTGATAACACTCCCATGGGCAGCTATAAAGTGGATGTCATCAACAAAAACAATATTAGTAATTGCGTTGGACAATTTATATATTGAAAGAGGATTTGAAGAAGTAAGGGTAAAGAGACGCAACTCCGGCTCGAGCTTGCCCCCTCCGACTATAAACTTTGTAGTACTCCCCGGAAGCCAAGCAAGAGCACGTTTTGCTGCCTTTATAGTGCTTCTATAAGTACGGATAAGCTCAAATGTTTTCTGGGCTGTTAAATTGTAGACATCTACATTCCCCCTATTGTAACCAATAGCAATTGTACGCGCGTTCTTTGACGGGACAATCGAACAAACAATGTTAGCAGGAAAAGGGGCACTAACCACCAAGTGCGATTTACCGGTTTTCAGATCATTATAGGCTACTTGGCCACCAGAATATCCTGTTAAAAACACGCTATCTGACAATCTGGCAATTCGTGATATTCTATCTAAATACCCACCTACTGCTACCTTATGTACTTTAACCCGCTGCTGATCATTTACTCTAAAAACAAGTAAGTCAGATGTCTGCTCAGCCCCTACTACAACAGTTGTAGCATTGAGCCATTCAATACAGCGCAACCTTAATGCCCCAGTAGATACATAAAGCTCTTTAACAACTCTCTTGCTTTCCATAACATTTGTTATGTCTTCTACAAGATAGCAAGTGCTACCCAAGGCAACCGCAAGCCTTTTATCACAAAGAGCAATAGAGTGGGTGTAATAATCATCAGCCACATCTGGCATATCAAGTGTGATCATTGGATTAACTGGAATATTTTGCTCTCTTTGGCGATCTATTTTGTGACGTGTTGCATTTATCTGTGCCGCATTACTGTCCACCTCAGGCAAAAATGAGGCTACCCGCACGTTTTTGGGTATGTCTCGGCTAAATAGTGAAGAGAATACTGACTGCTGATATGACCCCTTATCTGAAATACTTTTACAATCTTGACTGCTAAGTGAATAAACCACCGAGGGCAAATACCCTTCAGCCCTACTATAGATAAAGCGATCACCACTACACTGCATAAACGAACCTCTATTAATTTTACAAAATCATGTTTACTTTGAGGGCGCTGGCATAAAATAAAACGAGCTATCTATTGGCGTGCCAATTAGCCCATTTTCATACTGCCAATCCGCGATAGCCTTTACTGCACTAGCCGAAAACTTTTGCGATTTAGCAAAAAGTGGCCTCGTTTCATCCCAACTAATTTCTTCCCACATCATTGTTTTATTATTTTTACTTTGCTGGATGTTTGCATACATTTTAAAGGCCACTTCCGGATTATTAACACAAAAATTAATACTCCGCTGCAACGCTCGCTTAAAATGTCTGACCATTTTTTTACTTCTCTTCATGCTCGCATGAGCAGCAACAACAACCTCATCATATTGTGGCATCCCTAAATCAGGGCCTAAAAAAAAGCGTACTTTGTGTCCCATAGAATGCAAGTATATGGGCTCCAAGTTACTTAAGGCCCCATACACTACATCAATTTTTTTATCTACAAGCTCGCTTATGGTTTCTTCGCCGCGGTTTAGTCTGCAGCCAACCTGTATATTATTTTTATTCAGCATTACTTCTGCTGATGGCAAAATACTAAAGGTCCCATCATAGCCTAAAATACGGCCATTGAAATCCTCAGGCTCCTTCATGCCACTGCTTTGAAGGATTAAAAATCCCTTTAAAGGTTTTTCAATTAATTTCCCGACAATAACTATATTATTTCTTCGCGCAATGGCTCTAAATACTCTGGGAACACTTGCTAAAACAAAATCTGATGTCCCCTCTTCAAGCTGAGCCAAAGGAAAGTCGGTAGTTGGTTTTTTAATTTCTAAAGCGATACCTTCATCTACAAAAAAGCCAAGCGCATGGCCGACATATAAAGGAATGTGGTTAGGATTTGCCGGTCTATCAAGAGTTAATCGAAAATGTTTGGGCGAGGAGTCTGTTTTCTGGCAGCTTCCGAGTAAGAAGCAACAACAGAATAGCACTACCCCTTTTAAGAAAAACCCTCTCAAAAACTGCGGAGATAGAACAGCAAACATGATGCCTCCTAAAGCTTATGATTATTTGGTTGTACATCTTTGCCACTGGTTAGTATACTACCCTACCGTTTCATTAATTCCAAAGCAAAGAGCCTTTTGCTAGAGGCACTTTGCCCTATACATTGCGGGAGTCTCTATGGAAAAAGCAACATTGCCTGGAAGAAAGATGCAAATCCATGAGATCCAAAAGTATATCGCTCAAGAAACAAAACTTGATGGCTGGCTTATTTATGACTTTCACGGTAAAAATGCACTAGGCCTTGAGCTACTTGGAATCGACCCCCACCAACTGCTTTCTCGTCGCTTTTATTATTGGATTCCAAAAGAGGGATCCCCGCTTAAAATTGTACACCAGATCGAAGCTCAAACACTTAAACATCTTCCCGGCGATCAGATCGCCTACGAAAGCTGGCAAAGTCTTGATTTAGCGCTTACATCTACCCTGCGAGGCCAAAAGCGCATTGCTATGGAACACTCCCCTATGGGCTCAATTCCTGTATTATCTACACTAGATGCCGGCCTTTACGAGTGGCTCCAAGAAAAGAAGATCGAAGTAGTAAACTCATGGGTTATCGCTAAAAACTTTATCTGCAAATGGAATGCTGCTCAGCTAAAACTCCACAGAGAGGCTGCAAAATTTCTTGAGAAGACATTTGAAAAAAGTTTTGCCGCCGTTCGCATAGCACTTGACTCAAGAAAAAAAATAACTGAATACTCCCTGCAACAGCAGATAATTAAAGACTTTGAAGATAACAACTTTATAACCGAGCACGTCCCTGTAGTTGCCGTAGGACCAAACAGCGTACTCTCTCACTACAGCCCAACAAAAGAAATTGATACCAGAATCACCAAAGACTCTCTCTTGCTCATTGACATCTGGTGCAAAAAAAACAAAGATTTGGCAACTTTTGCTGACTTCACGCAAGTTGCCTATTATGGCAAAAAGCCTCCTGCTGAAATGATCAAGGTATATAACGCAGTAAAAGCCGCACAAACTGCCGGCATCGAATATATTAAGAAAAATCTAAAAGCAGGAAACGAAGTGTTAGGCTGCGATGTTGATGATGTATGCCGCAAGCTTATTCAAAAACTAGGATATGGCAAATACTTTGTTCACCGTACAGGCCATAATATCCACACCACACTGCATGGCCTAGGTCCTAATCTTGACAACTACGAAACACACGACACGCGCCAGCTTATGCCAAGTACAAGCTACTCAATTGAGCCCGGTATCTACATTCCAAAAGCATTTGGCGTACGCCTTGAATGTAATATTTTTATTCATGAAAACCTTTCTGTGGACATAACAGGCCTCTCTCCAGAAGAGCTTCCTTGCCTTTAACAAACGAGTGTACTAACGCATGCTTTCACGCTACTCACCACAAACCCTAAGCGCACTTTTTTTAGTAGCTGGAACCTGTGTTGGTGGCGGCATGCTCGCCTTACCTGTTGCCACATCCCTTAACGGCTTTATCCCAAGCACCTGCGTTATGCTACTTGCCTGGGCTGCAATGACACTTACTGCGCTCTACCTTGTAGAAGTTGGCTTTTGGATGAAAAAAGATGACGCCCACGTTATCTCTATGACAAAGCGTTTTATGGGAACAGGCGGACAGATCGTCGCTTGGCTGCTTTATCTTTTTATCTGCTATGCATCGCTTATCGCCTACACGGCAGGATCTGGCCACCTACTTACAAAGGTGTTAACCTCCTATGCTGGCATCGAAATAACAAAAGAAATGGGATGCGTCCTCTTTGTAGCCGTTTTTGGCCCTTGCCTGCTTTTTAGCCATAAGTTTCTTGGGCGCATAAACGCTGCGCTATTTATCACTATGCTCATAGCCTATTTAGCTATCGTATTTTTGAGTGTACCGCATATAGCAGGTGAAAACCTTATGCGCGCTAACTGGTCTGGCTCATACCTTGTATTGCCACTGTTGCTTACTGCCTTTAGCTTTCAGACTATGGTTCCAAGCCTACATCCTTTTTTAGGACATGATGGCCCAAGCCTAAAAGTGGCTATCATAGGTGGCACAACCCTAGCTCTTGTCATCTACATTATCTGGCAGGCATCAATTCTTGGCGCCGTACCGCTACAGGGTGAATTCGGACTACTACAAGCCTTAAAAAATGGAGATGCTGCCACACACGTTTTGGGCCTTTCTGTTGGCAGCGTATATATTGAAGTTTTAGCAAGTTTTTTTGCCTTTTTTGCCCTTGTTCCACCTTTTCTTGGCATCGCACTGGGATTTTATGACTTTTTAAGTGACGGGCTTAACATCCCCAAAAAAAATTGGGGAAATATCCTCCTTGGAATACTTATACTTACGCCAACTCTCTACTGCGCCCTCAACTTTGAAAAAATATTCTACAAAGCCCTGGATGCATCTGGTGGCTTTGGCGACTCTATCTTAAACGGCCTTATCCCAATAATAATGGTGGCCATGGGGCGCTACCACTATAAGCTCGAAAAACAAGGCTTTGTCGCTCCAAAAGCAAGGCGCCTACTAATCGCCGCTGCCCTCTTTTACTTTGCCGCCCTTGGCATTGAAGTGCTCACACATACAGGCCACTTCACAGCCGTCCATGACATTAAAGAATACGACTTCCTCCTATCAGACCCTTAAGCCCCCACTTGTATCTACCTTTCATTAGCAGCACTGTTTTAATAGTAATTTATTCTCAAAAACGCTTCTTTTTTCTATACAATGTGTCAATGGTTTTCACCATGACCCAAGTTTTTTAAACAAGTTAATGCAAGCTAAATGCAAGCGCCGGGAACTCTTCTGAAAGTTGGAGATAAAGAGACTCTAAATCTTCTCGAATCCGGTCGCAATGCTCACATGTCAAAGAGACCATCTGGAAAGACTTTTTGATGTATGATACAAGCCCCTTGGATGTAAAATTGACGAGTTCTATTTCTAAACTTGTCAATTCTGGACACTGTTTTACTATACTTTCTAAAGCACTGTCGGTAAGCTCTGGGCAATCATGGAGGTTCAATTCAAGAAGATGCGAAGCTCTTTGAAGCAGAGCATCAAACTCTTGATCGGTAATACTCAAATCAGAAAGACCTAAGCTAATCACCTTGCTTAGATCTAAATCCTGAGCGGGAAGTTCTCTATGAAAGATCATGTGATTTTCTTGAGTGAGAAGAGATAGAAACTTTTCATAGGCGACTTTTGCCTCAGGGGTCTCTTTATTGTAGTCAAACGAAAAATCAGGGTTTGTAGAAGAATATGCCCTCAGACCTCTATAAGCATTAATCTGAATTCCACCCTTCTGCTCAAGCATAAGAAGTTCGATTTCCGAAATCTTACAATTCCACAAGGTAAGGATGGAAATAAGAGGACAATGTTCCACAAGATACAACAGCCCTTTAATGGTGATGTTTGGACAGTCCGACAAGCTGATTCTCTCTAGGTGAGGCGCAACTGATGCAAGATCGACTAAAGAAACATCAGTAATTCTATCATTGCCTTTTAAACATACATTTTCCAGATATTCCATTGGCTCTGAGATAAATCTAATAGGGGTAGAGTAAGGGGTTACTGTCTTTGCTGCTACCTGATTGCAGTTAGTTATGGATAACGAATACAAATCTGCACAGTATTTTAAAATATTTTTCAATCCCTCATCGGAAATTGACGCGCACTCGTCTAATTCAAGGTTGATTAATTTTACAGTTTCGGCTCCTTGGATCTTGCTGCCATTAATTGCAGCACATCGCTTTATCATAAGATATCCAATATCAGGACATAAGGTAAGTAATGCAGAAAGCCCCCTATCTGTGATGTTTCGACCATTTTCTATAGAAATGCTCACAAGCCTGAGACAGTTATGGGCAAGATTTGCAAGCCCCTCGTCAGTAATTTTTATAAGACGAAGATTGGTCAGTTGACTGCATCGTGTAGGGACCCATTCATAAATTTCTACATCCTGTACATTAGGGCAGAGTGGAAGTATCAGTCCAATACCCTCAGAAGACAAGTCAAGAACTAGCTCTGTCACGTGAGGCATCTCACCGCTAACCTTAGTGGCTAAGATAGGTATATTTCTCAGATCAAGCAATCGCAGATTTTTACAATGCTCAACTAATGCATTGATAAAACCACCTTTAACAAGAGGCGCCGTATTCAACCTCAATTTTTCAAGAGCAGGCACATTACTTAAAAAAATTTGCAGGTCATGATCGGTTGCATTTGCAAGATCATGCCCAATGAATGACACAAGCGTAGGACATCGCAGTAGTGATAGCAGATTTGCATCGATTTTATTCATGATAAGCTCGCGCAATGCTGGACACTTTGCAACGAAATTAGCCACCCCTTGAGCGGTAAGCTTCTTGCAAAATCTAATGTCAATTTTTATAACGTTTGGACATGAAAGAGCCAACAGTCCCTCATCAGTGATATTCTCACACCCATATAGATCTAATTCTGAGATATGCCTGCCTTTTTCACCCAAAAAAATCAGGCCAACATCCGTGAACTCAAAAGGTCTATTAGGTTTTATTATGAACTCCATTCCTTTACCTTTTCTAACCATTCGTTTGCGAGCTTCTCATCCCTCTCAATACCTATACCATGTTTATAACAATAGGCCAAATAGCATACACCTAAACATGACTGTGCTTGGAATGGCCTTGCAGGGCTACTTTTCAAAGTGATCTGCTGCACGCCTTTCATCATATAAAACGCCTCGGCCATGCATATAGGCTTCGCCGATATGTAAATCGTCGGAAGGTTTTTCATCGACAAGTTCATGGATCATGGGGCTCACTTTCCAAAACCCCAGCCTACAAAGATGTTCTATAAAAGAAAAGTCATCTACATCTAGAGGGCAATAGTCTCGAAGCTGCTTAAACAGTGCTTTCGAAAGTTCAATGGATCCAACAAAAAATGAGATTTGCACAGAATGTATCTCTCCATTCTTGTCAAGTGCAACACGTACATTGGCATCGCTCATGGCATATTAATCCTTGTATGGGTCATATTCATCTCCCCCCGCCATTACAACAATAACCGGTTTTAATATATTTTTTATTTCAATTGTCTCTTTTTGAGCGGATAACACCTCAGATAAACGACGATATACATGTGGGGATTCATCAAGACCTCCCCCACGAAGGATAGTTCCAAAATTTTTCATCCATGCAGACATCATTGTAGAAGTTACCTTTCCTGAATTTATAATCTCACCTGTTTTTTTATCTTTCAGTAACTGCCCTGTTTTGAAATCACGCTTACCAGCGGCTTCTGTGCGCGACATCACTCGCCCAGCTCCATGCACCGTAGAATACAAAGCTTGTCTTTGGAGCCTAGCAATTTCAGGAGTAGAATTTTTAATTCCAGTAATAATAACAGCATCATCACCCATTGAGCCCCCGACAAATCCCCTTTGGCCACAAAATGCGGGAGTGGCGCCCTTGCGGATAACGACCAGCTCTTGCTCATTGCCATCAACAATATGCTTTTCTTTCCATGCAAAATTGTGGTGATTGTGCACAAGATCTAGCTCTTTACCCCCAAGAATAAAGACCACCTTACGAGCAACCCATTCACGCCCAACATATGCATAGCGCCCAGCAAGCTCCATAAGAGCCCAGTACTCTTGACCTTGAGGCGTAGAAAGATCAAGCAGAGTTTCTATATCTTTGCCTTTATCGCCCCATGTTCCGCCCTGTCCAATAGCTAAAAAATTTGAGGCTATCGTATGGCCTAATCCACGCGAACCAAAATGCACTCCAACCCAGATATGGTCATCGGCCTTATCAACAAATACGTCTACATAATGATTTCCAGAACCAACTGTGCCTAGCTGCTTGCGTGCTTTTTGCCGCAGCTCATCACGAAAATTCCCTATATTTGGGATACTATACCATGCCTGATCCAAAAATACTGGATCATCGGTAGGAGCATCATTTGCAAGGTTCGTACGTCCAATTCCAAAAGAAATATTTTTTTGTATTTTATCGGCAAATTCATTTAATAACGGGTCAGTAAGCCCTTTATGAGGATTTGCTAAAAGAAGCTCTGTCGTAAGTTTATTAGAAGAAATATCCGACAAGGTAATATCTGTTTTAATGGCACAATTTCCACAGGCAATATCAAATCCTACCCCAACTACCGAAACTTGATTATCATACGCAGCCACACCACCCACAGGCATAACGTATCCCATATGACCGTCAGCCATCAACGCCGCTGCCACGGATTGATTCTGTATGGTCTTAAACTGCTTTAGCGTATTAGTATCATGAGTTCCAAATATCATAGCATACCTCTCGAAATTAGATAGATATATTTTGTTGTTCACAGTACCGAACATAGTAAAGTAGTAGCAATGCCAATAGCAAGCCCCCACCACGAAAAAAAGCAAAAGTATTGCTAGAAAATAGTCAGCGAGGACAAGCCTGTAGCGTGGCTATTTGAAACGTATACTGACAAAATCTCCTTCGCTGATGTTGGCAAAGCACTTTCTGCTGCTGTCCCTTCTATACATCGACTCAGCCATATCATCAAAGCAATCTGCGAAAAGTATCCGGATCTTCCAGGAGAATACCTAGAACGTGTTTTGGATGAAGCCGCGGTTTATCACATCGAACTCTTTAAGGCTTTCCTAACATGTTTTACCAAAATCAGGGCTAAAAGCGTCCAAGCACTTTTCAATAAAGCAGCTTGTAGTTCAGTTGCACGATGTAAAGCATAGTTGTCCAACTCGAAGAGAAAGAAGTTCGACACCAAGACACACGAATCGCTACACATTGGGCAAGCGCAGCCGAACTCATCCAATGGAAATTTCCCGACATTAAATCATCTGAGAGCTGAACCTTAACTAAGAAACAATTATGCGCCTAAGCTCTGAATTCGATGCTTTTAGCCTAACAATTGTCAAGCCTGCTGCTAGCTCGGATGGCACTGAATCAATTCATTTTTATGTGCCCACAGAACATGGGAAGATGAAATTATTGGGACCGCGCTTTTCGATTATGCGATTCAGGACTTCTTAACTCTTCTACCATTTCCTAACTTATATTTTTTATTGTTTGCCATAGGTGATGTTCTAAATAAAAATCGCATAATCGCAGAACACGGCCCTTTTTACGGCCCTTTTTAGTCAAAATGAGGGTAGCATGTTTGACTGCGACTCTAACTCTGTCAATTATTTTCATAACATGCGTAACTTTATTATTAACTCTTCTAACTCACATTTTTGTGTTGTAGATTTAAAGGCGTCCAAAGCAGCAAATTCATACCATTTTACTGCAGCTTTTATGTCTTTATCTACACCTATGCCATGTTCGTATTTGTAGCCCAGGCTGTGCTGAGCAAGTTTATGACCCTGATTTGCTGAGTGCCAGTGGGCCCTGAACGCTTCTTCTAAATCCACATCCACTCCTTGGCCGTTTGCATACATTATACCCACAACATATTGAGCCTCTATATGATTATTTTCTGCAGCAATAGCGTAGTATTCGAAGGCTTGTTGTAAATTCACTTGCACACCGTCGCCATCTTTATATGCAGCTCCAAGTAGTGCACAGGCCTCAGCATGACTCTGTTTTGCAGCGCTATGGAGCCATTTCATTGCTTCTTCCGGATTTATCAAAACGCCTTTACCCTCTTTATACATAAGAGCTATGCTGTACTGAGCATCTCGATTACCTTGTTCTGCGGCAGCGAGATACAACTTAAAGGCCTCTTCAAAATTTTCCGGAATGCCTTCGCCGTAAAAATAAAGATTTGCTAATTTATATTGAGCTTGGCAAACTCCTTGCTCTGCAGCAAGAAAAAACCATTTTGCAGCCTCTTCCACATTTTTAACCACACCTTCGCCACTGTAGCATAGCAAACCTAGTTCATATTGAGCCTTGGCATGACCAGGGTCGGCTCCAGCCGCGCGGAGGTACCATTTAGCTGCTTCTTTAATATCTCTTATTTCATTATTATATTTATATACATTGCCCAGATTATAAAAAGCCCATGTATAATATTGATCAGCAGCACGTCTAAACCATAGTAGCGCCTCTGTTACATCTCTTAGATCACGCCTCTTACGGTACAATATAACACCCACACCATTTTGAGCCTGAGCGTTTCCTTGAAGAGCAGCGCGAAGAAACCATTTTAAAGATTCATCCTCGTTAGAATGATAATGCAAATCTCCCAAATTGACCTGAGCATCCACATAACCCTGTTCGGCAGCGCGAAGAAACCATTTTGCCGCCTTTTCTAAATCTTTCTCTACGTGTTTGCCTTCTTGATAATAGATTCCCATTTGATGCTGAGCAGGTGCATATCCTTTTTTTGCAGAGCTACGGAAGTCAAGGCGAGCCATACCTAGACATTCGAGCCTTTCATAATAGACCCCGGAAAAATAATCTTTTCTCGAATTATCTTCATGCCTTAGCCAGTCAAGTGCAATGCTATTGGCTACGTTATAATTACCCCGTCCTGATAGAACGCGCTGTGCTAATTCAACTTGTGCACCTTTATGGCCATCCTGGGCAAGACGCACGATATCCCGTATTCGATGTTTGATATTTTGCCATTGTGGATCATCTTTATTATAATTCACCGGGCTAAAAAAAATAGCAAATGGGGGCATATCTCCACTGGAAATATTCATCGGGAATATTCTACTACTCCATGCAGCTGATTCTTGTACTGCCAAATTCCAAGCTCTACACACAAGTCTACACGTAAGAAAATCACTATTAGATACATGTATAAAGATAGTACGCAGCAAGCTCTTTAAAAATATATCATTGAAATAGATTTTATCACTATTCACTGGTTTTGGCACAGCTTCCAAATGACCCTCATTTGCCAAATCAACAATCGCAACAGGCGCAACATCTTGGCTAAATTTTCCTGTATTTAGCATCGAAATTATGTCGCAAAATCCATCAAGTGAGATTTCTTTAATGTCGAGCAACGTAATAACGATGGAGTATGTAGGTTTGCGACAACCAAATATCGAACCCGTATACGGGGGGCCGTCAATGTTAGATCCTTTAAGAATTTTATATGACCTATGCTTAATAAATTTTTCGCACAGTGCGAAAATAGCTTTGGGCATTGTTCCAATAATTTCCCCGGTATCTAAACGCAGAGTATAATCTTCTACAAGGGTATTGAGCTCTACTTGAGCTTCAATTAATCCTTCAAGAATATGGCCTGAGTAAACAATATTGGGTTGATTTGTTCGATAAATAACTAGTTTTTCTGCTTGTTTTTCTTTTGCAGATCTCCAAAAACTACATTTGTACGCCCTTTTTAAACCCTCTTCCGAAATACTAAATTTCGGGTTGGTTCCCAAAAGATTTTCACACATGAGAAATGAAAAAACAGAACTAGCCGCTTTCAAAACCTGGCCGCAAAAGCTGGAGGGACCCCTGCCTTCAACATTATAGACCTTTATCAAATCTGATCGTAACTTTTCTACTTGGTTGGAGGTTTCGGATGTGCAGATTGAATCTGTGAGTCTTAAGACCTTATCTACGAGTGGTAAACTAAATTTACAATCTTTATTTTTGTCTAAAATCACCTTAACTGCCAGAGCTCTTGCACTTGCAAACATATAAGGCAGTTTAGCCGACTTTTGTTCTGATTTCAAAGGCTCAACAGTCAATCGTTCAATCTGACTTGTTAATAAATCTATACTCACAAACACCTAATGTTATAGCTTGCTTAAATGAATTACTAAAATTACAAACAATATAGTTGTGAATCGAGATATTGTCAAATGTTGTGTTTCCAAAAAAGATTGCACCCTAATTTCTAGTTAATAATTAAGCTGTTTTTTCTTGAATTTCGACCTCCTCACCATTCTTAAATTGCACCCCTTGGATGATCTTCACCATATGTTTG
>JBGSSB010000053.1:0-25931 GCA_041737255.1 Chlamydiales bacterium
TACGCCCATCCCTGAGTTTTGGGCTTAGTAAAGTGGTTATCTAAAGATCTTAACTTGAGGGGAAGTTCCCCTCAAACTCCCCCTACTAATCGTGCAAAAATGCATTATAAATAAAAGTTTGCTATAATAAGGATAGCTAAAGCCGGAGTAAACCCGACATTTCAACTTAGCCAAAATACCCGACATTTCTACTTTGCCCTAACATCTTTTTTTCATTTATTTTAACCACACCGCCGCCTGGGCTACATTCTCATACCCTGCAAACCAGCGATCAAACTCAAAATCGGATAGCTTCATACGAGTTTTAAAGGTTTCAGTTAATGACCGTTCATCCTCATCCATGGTTTTTTCAGCTTTTATCATCTTATATAAAACCATACCGATGCGCGCATCTTCCTGAAGCGACAAGGCTCTTACATAAAACTGCTCAAGTGGTCCCTCTTCTAAAAGCGTGTACTCATAGGTCGAGATAAGAATTGGCCCATCGCCAAAAGAACATAAACTAAGCTTTCTCACGGCGTTTTCACAGATCAGTTTTTTTACACAATCAGAGAGTTCTGCAACTACGTGCTGAAAGCCTTCCTGCCACAACAAAGACTCTATCTTTTTTTGTACAACAACCTGTTCGTTATAATTTTTTGCATAAACAGCCTGCGAGAGCATCCTAAGCACTAACGCATCAAAGAGACGCTGAAAATCAGCTTCTATAACTGAACTAGGTCTCAGCTGCTCAGAGATGATTCTTAGACGTCGTTCAACATGGATAAACTCCTCAACTCTCCAGGTCTCTATATCGGGTTCGTAAATAGCAGAATGTAAAAAAGGGTACCCATTTTTCTCAGATACATTTTTTAACTTGCCAAACAACACTCTACTAATGGGCTCCGACACATCTTTTGGCACAGTCCGAACATACTCCCGAACCATTTGCCACGACTCTGCATAGTCGGCAACATCCTTTGCGGAGACTATTTTGTTAAGAACCTCAAGAGCTGGCTGAAGCTCTTTTACCGGATGGAACCGTCTACTTTTATAGTGGGCATCATAATCATCTACGAGGTTTTTAAAGGTCCATTGTGATTGTTCATATAGCTCACGCAAGCTTGTATCGGCACGCACATGGTGCAATACAAGTTCTAATTCTACATCGTGAAAATCTGAGGGCAAAAACAAAAACTGCTCTACACGTTTTACGATGAAGGCCATAACAGATGAGGGAAGCCCAATTCGCGTCTCAGATGGATAATACAGGGCAGCAAGAGGCTGTTTACCAAATATATGATCAGCCACGCGGCTTTCAGCATCTGTAAGCGCAACAATTTCAGGGACATTTGTTGCATGAACTTCATATAAAAGATCGTGCGTTCGTTGGATATACTGATCAAACGATTTTTTTCCAAACTTAAGAGTGCCCATAGCCTGCTGTATTTGCCTTGCTGCTGGATATAGCTGCAAAGCTGATGATAGCCGCACATCATCTGACACATATACATCCTGCTTTCTCATAGCCTGAAGGGATTTCAGAACAGTACTACCCGGTTTATCTACACACTTCTGAAGTAAGGCAAGATACTCTCTTACCCCAGCAAACACCTGCTTTAGCCCATGCATATAATCTACTACGGCGGGGGTAAGCGCATCAAAGGGTATTGACTCAAATTTGTGCCGACACTGTTCAAACTGCGCCTTAATTTCATAATAACAGCATATGTAATAGCTATTTTCATCATCAAGGCTCTTATCTGCTAGATCGCCCTGACAAATCTGCACGAGTCGAATCTGGAGTATATCAAGTAGGCCCCCGAGCTTTTGAGCAACCTCTTTTTCAAGCTTTTGACCAAAGTTACCAGTACTTTCATACCCTCTCCATCCCGGAAGGCTAAAGCTTGCCCAAATAGTGGTCGGCACTCTTGCCCAAAAACTATAACGCGCATTGACCTGCTGGGCAATATCATTGGCAGCTTGCCTTTTTTGGATTAGAGCCTTCGATGGTTCTTTAGGTTTTAGCTCTACCTTTACGTTTACTATGACAGCCTCAAGATTGCGTATTTCAGGGTTAAGTACACCCACAGCCTGCAGCGACAACGTATTAGCCGCTATAAGACAAATCTCTAAAATTTCAAGCTGCCGCTCTTTTATCGCGCGCTTGGCACTTTTTACCTCAGGCAGATCGATTGCAGTACATTTTTCAACTATAACTTTTTCTTTTTGCTTAAATAGAGCTACCTTATCTACCTCAGGCCCTGACATCAAGGCTACTAAATCTACAATAACGATCCTGCCAAAATCATGTATCGTACGAAATGGCTTACATTGACACAGCTTCTGCAACTTCTTGAGTTTTTTTTGAGCTAGCAGTAGTTCAATTTCTAACAATTTTGCCTGCGTGACAATCTCCTCAATAAAACTTTTTTCTTTTATATACGGGATCTGCTTGTGCACACCTATAAATCCACTAAGAGCCTCAACTTTTTCCGTTAAAGGCCTCTGCAAATCTAAAAGTTTTATTGAGTAATATTTAAGCTCTTTGCCTGATTTTGTGCGCCACCAAAGTGCATCCTCGACTACATCAAGCTCTTTACATAAACTAGCAAACCCCGACCTAATGCTATCGATTTTATTTTTAACATCTTTATGGCTGCAGAGGTCTCCGCTTTGCCCAGGTACAAATTTATTTTTGTTTTCCAGTCGAATTGCTGATGGCTGCTGATAGCTTGACGAGTCTCCATCCTGAGATAGAAGCGGCTCCATGTATGTGCCTCCAATAAAAAATAATAGTGTTATGTAACATCCTCTAGAGCTCATAAGTCAAGCAAATTATCTCTATTTGCGCTACACTTTAAGGCTATGACAAATAGTAGCGAAATAAACTGGGAAATAAACTGGAACGAACAGTGGGCCAACCATGCCTACGGATTTAAAGATGGCTTAGCCCACATCTGTTTTAACAAACTAAAACTCCCCTCCAACGAAAAAATTGTCTTAGCTCCGGGGCCTGGTTTTGGCGATTTTTCACACCCTACAACGCGCCTTGTTCTTTGCATGATGTGTGAGCAAGTAGCAAACAAAACAGTACTGGATGTAGGATGCGGCAGTGGAATTTTGTCACTTGCCGCTGCACGCTTTGGTGCTACTTCCGTGTTTGGAATAGATGTAGAAGATGATGCTATTGCCCACGCGGCACATAATGCCAACATCAACAACCTGTCTAGCATTTGTCACTTCGACAAAAAAGCCAAAAGCTCAGGCCAAATTCTCCTCATGAATATGATTCGTTCCGAACAAAAGGTGGCCTACACGAGCCTTCCTGTAGCGTCTCAGACATTTGAGCTTGCCTTTACTTCGGGCATCTTAAAAGAAGAGCGAGCAAACTACCTCAAGCAAACTTCGGAATGGGGCTGGAAATGCATAAAAGAGCGCCAGCAAAATGGATGGCTTGGTTTTTGTTTCACCTACCAGAAAGATTGCGAAAAAACATCTTAATCCGTACTATTATTTAATTTTATTGAGGAATAGAAAACTTATGCGTTATCTTTTATCTCTTTTACTAGGAATTATTACCCTCATGTCACACCCCATTTTTGCAGCAGATGATTCAAGTCTTGTTATTGTTTTACTTGGCCCTCCAGGCTCTGGAAAAGGCACGCAAGCCGTACGCCTTTGTAAAGCTCTTGAAATTCCCCATATTTCAACGGGCGACCTCTTTCGCTCTAATATAAAAAATGAAACAGCTCTCGGCCTTAAAGTAAAAGAGCTTCTCAGCGAAGGAAAACTTGTTCCTGACTCTATCACATTAGACATGCTATACGAGCGCCTAGATAAGCCCGACTGCAAAAAAGGGTATCTTCTAGATGGTGTACCAAGAACTGTCGCCCAAGCTGAAAACATACAAGAGCACCTCAAAAGCATCCCCCACCGTCTTTTAGTATGCAACCTACTTGTATCAGGTGCCGAAGTATTAAAGCGTATTACCGGCCGAAGATCATGCCAACAGTGCAATAAAATATACCACATCACAGCAGCTGCCCCTAAAGAGCCAGGCATATGCGACACCTGCCATAACCCACTTACCCAGCGATCAGATGACACCCCAGAAGTTGTAACTGAGCGCCTAAAAGCCTATTACAGCCAAACAAAGCCTGTAGAAGATTTTTATAAAAAAACAAGTCAGGTGCATGACATCGACGGCTCACAAACATCAGATCAGGTGTTTGAGGCTATTATGAAGCTCACGGCAAAACAAGGCGCTTGAGTTTATCTCTCGCCTGTTACATAAAGGGTACTTACTTCCGTTATAAAAGGTAGGTATCCTATGATTCCAGCTGGTTTAACTCCACGTGATTTCAACGACTCTCCCCGATCAGAAAGTGACCCATCACCTCGTGGACCTGCATCACTTTTTCCAGATCCTTCACCTCGACAGCTTTTGTCAGCCCGCTTTAAAAAAAAGGCTTCCAGCAGTTTTAATCTCTGGGCAACAGGTGAGGCACCCAACAGGTTAGTTACTAAACTAGCACCTAATGGCAATCGCCGGCTTTTTCGCTATGTTGATGATACAGCAAGCCCCAGCTTAAAAGATCAAGACATCATGCTTAAAGCATTTAAAACAGCGCTTAGCACCGAGCGCTTTGAAGCCACCCTCAACGAGATGGCACAGTCCTTATACCAACGAAAAGCACAAATTGATGACATAGACAGAAGCCATAATGAGTGGAGTAAAACACTTGAGGCTGCCTACGAAAACCAAATTGCAGCCTGGACAGGAGCCGATAGCTTTTATAAACTCATACCGCTGCTAGAAGACCCTAAAAAAATCGCGCAGGCACTTACCTGCATGATCACCCTTGAGGCCATAATACCACCACTCAAGCTAAAGTACGATGCACTGTGCTGCCTTTTAGAAAGCCCCCAACATCGCGAGGCGCTACAGTTTTATAAGGTAATGAAAAGAGCCTGTAAAGAGCTACGAAATAAACCTACACTTGAAGAACGAGTTGCCGGCCTTTCTGCGATCCTCAAAAAAACGGAAGATAAATTTGAAGAAAAAAAGTGTACACTACCAGGCAAAGATATCGCCGTAGTCAAACAAACCTCCCAGCTTTATGAAGAGCTCATCCGCTTTATTAAATATACGACAAACAAAATTACAGAACTCAAAGCCCCGCAACAGACTAGCTGGGGATGGAGTGTTGTAGGATATGGGTGGATATGGGGAACAACTGCCACTCAACCACTTGCGGAGCTAGATCCAGAAAAAACCAACAGCCTGATTGCCCCTTTATTAAAAAGAATAGAGGCAATTGAAGGAACCCTAACCGCAAGTGTAGCACCTTCTAGAAGAAATCAAGACACCCTACTATCTATTGAAGATCGCACCCTTGCAGAAAGCTACATACACTCTTGTCGCAATGACACACTTCACAATGAAGATGACTTTAGAAACGGCAGGGCGCTGTCTACAATAAAACTCATAGGCCCTTACCGAGAGCTTATTGAGCCGGTAGCAAAACTCAGAGACATTGCAAAAGCTTTAACACGTCTTCTTGCAACGCTAAAAGAGCGCCGCGTTGCAATATGTGAAGGCAATACAGAGCCTTGCGGTGATCACCAATCACTACAAGAAGAAACATACATGTACGAAAAACTTGTAAAGAGTCTAATGGCACTTATTGGAGAGCAGCAAGAGGCCATAACAAAACTGCCGCTTACAAATAGAGTACATGCAGGCTGGTACTACGTTGCCAGACTCTTTGTAAAAGCAAACGACGTACGCATGCACATTGACCAATTTAAAAAACTTGCCCGCAACGATTTTATTTCCTACAGCACATCCATTAAAGAAGTTGTTGAATACCTTGATCCTCAAGAGCGCGACCTTGTAAAAGACAAAGAGTACTTCACTGGAGCTATAGCAACAGAGCGTCTGTGGGTGAGCTTACAAAGTACCTGCCAACTTATAAAACCGCTGCATCCTCAAAGTTTTAGTGAAAAGCTCAGGTGCAAAATCCATGAAACAATAGATCAAATCCTTGCTAAAACAGGGCCTCGCACCCTGGCGTTAACAAAAGAGGAACTAAAAATCCCTAAAGAGCTTTTTGCCAAAGCGCCACTTAAAGCCTTTTGGCAACAAGATGAAGAAGATATTGGCATCCTTCCTAAAGCTCTAGTAATGTACCTGCTTAAAGGGTTTTTAAAAGACGGATACTTTACAGATGCCGAATTAGACCCCCAATTTGAACTTGCCTTGTGCACTCTTCTAACAGACCCACTATACGAAGCTGCCTTTAGTGCAACCATTGAAAAAACTGCAACCTTTAAAACTCACTTTACCTCCTACCTGGCTCGTAGTGATATCCATAAATATTCCCTCGAAATCCAGTATATGTCAGATATACTTACGACACTTTCTGCAACAGAGCAATCAGGCTCTATCGAAACGCTTTTTAGTTACTGCCAAGCAAGGCAACTGTTAAATGAATTACATGTCCACAAATCTAAAATCACAAGTGTACAGCAACAACAACGCCTTGCATGGATTGAAGACGAAGCCACTACTACTTTTAAAAACTTAGAAAATCTCTACCCTGTCTATTTTCAACACTTTGAAGCAATTGACACCACAATAAACCAGGAATCAAGCCTCTACAAATGCATAGCCATACACTTACATGCTACTAGTGAAGAGGCTCGCATATATGCGTATAACCGCATTATAGAAATTATAAAAAACTTTACGGCCGAGACACTCCCTCAAGATCCCCATCTCAACGATCTACTTAGAGGCTGGGCGCTAGAGCAGCTTATGCTGCAAAACAATACAGATATCCCCCACCTTGAAAAACTTTTAAGCGACCTCTTTGCTGGATACTTAACAAACGACAACACAAGAGATCTCTGGAGAGGTCTTTACGGTATTGGCTTTATGGAAACAGCCCTTTACAGGTTTACACTCCCTAAAAAATCAAGAACCCGAGAACTCTACTACATTCTTAAAACACTCCACAATAACCGCGATACCGAACACCATACCACATGGCAAAGCGTTCTGAAAAATTATCAAGCATTTACTTCGCATCTTCAAGAACATAGAAACTCACTTATTCACGCAGAGAGCTCATACGATAACCTCCACGCCTACCTTCACACAGTAAAGGCACAATTTGCTGACATTCCAATAGAAATCGCCAATCCCGAAACCAAAACATATCTTGGAGTTGCCAGATGGTGCTGCATGGACATGCTTTCAAAATATACATTCCTACGTTTTGACCAATTTAATGCCCTAATTGCCAAGCAGCCAAACAAAATATTTTTTAACGGGACTAACCCTCACAAACAAGCTGAGGCCATCAAAACTGAATTACTTGTAGCCTTTGGGGAACAAATCGCATTTGATGGCAACACCCCTCATCCGCATCCTGATTTACAAGAAGCGAGAAATGCATGCTTTGAGGTGATAAAAACCTTCCAGTTTCAGTCCTTCAACATAAACCCACTGCAACCAGAAAACTAAATAAATAAGTAACTATAAAAAAGTAATAAT
Source organism: Chlamydiales bacterium (assembly GCA_041737255.1). GTDB lineage: Bacteria > Chlamydiota > Chlamydiia > Chlamydiales > FEN-1388 > SZAS-7. The sequence goes on from JBGSSB010000053.1 coordinate 7,544, forward strand.
TACCATAGGTATAAGTATGAACACACAAAATTGCGTCTGCTTTCCTTGTATAGGAGAACTAAGCTCTGTCCCTACAATTGCTGTTACATCAGAGCAGCCACTGGCAGCAATAATTCCGTGGAACATATGGGAAAGCATATTTAAAAAGCTGGAACCTCAAAACTTGCTTGCAGCTTCAGCAGTTTGCAAAAGATGGCGTTTTGCAGCAGCCAAAGACTTTATAAATAAATCCGATGATCGTTTAAAAAGCACTCCCTGTTACAAAGAGTTTTGCAGATCTAGACATATAATTATGTTCGATGTTTCATCCTCTATGAAAACAACCCCCGCTATAATACCACGAGCACACCAAATTTATGAAAAGATCACAAGACTCCTTGACGCGACAATCAAAAACGGCGGTATTTATATTTGCAAATTTGCCGCCGAACACTCTCTTAAATATTTTCGCACTCTTGATAAAGCTACCGAATTTCTTACAGCCGAAACCCCTCTGAGAGATGGCTCAATACTGTCAGATGCAGTAACCACCATTTTTGACAAAGCTATTTCTAGAAATAAAGCAAAGGCGACTCATGTGCATATAATTTCTGACATGAACGTGCAACTAGATTCTTCAATTTTCTCTGTTGAAAAACTGAGCGCGCTAAAAGGAAGAATCACCTTTCATTATTACTCTGCAGATGGAAGGGACAAAGACAACTTTCTAAAGAAAACAGAAGAGGAATTTTTAAAGCTGAGAGAAACAACACTGCCTCAAGCCGAAAAAAAGTATGGTGATCAGCTCTCACTCAAGTTTTATCGCTCATGAAAAAAGGAGATATCAAAAACATCCAAGATAAGCTCTAGCACCTGCTTTTTTTAGACCAAAAGAAAATAACAGGATACGCTATCGCGGGCAAGATAGGCAGTATACAAAAAAAGCTCAAAACTTTACTTTATTATCTTGCTTATCTTGCCGCTTGCGAATGTGGTAGAGATTTGGCGCCTCACGGCGCACTCCCGCCTATCTTGTTTAAATCCGCAAAAAGTTTCAACACTTGACACCCGCCTCAGATCTAAAGATTTATCTGGTCACGGACAAGTCCTTCTGTGTAAAGAGCTACTAAGTTCGCACTCTGCCTTACCTTTGAAGCTTCATCAGTACCAACTCGGATTTCTACAGCCACCTTTGTGCGAGCATCCCACTGCTGTAAAGCCCTGACAAAAGCCTGGTCTGTTGATACACTCAACATAAATACTCTATAGGCTCTCATCCATTCACCAAAGGCCACCTCGCCTTTTTTCTCAATAAATTTCTGAGCAAGAGTGCACACATCTTTAGATTTTGCCTGCTCATTCAAAATTAAAACGAAAAGCGCGTGAGCAACTTTATTACTGCCCAAAGCAAGCTGTTTCGTTTCCATAAACTCTGCAACAGGACCGTCGATAAAGGCCTTTCGTTCGTTATAGCCCACATCCATTTTGCCAATAAGAATTTTATTCATTGTGTTTTCGTGAAGTAGCTGCTTTGTATACTCAGAGAAATCATCGCGCAACTCCTTATAGATCTCTAATTCAAGAATGTTACCAATATGGGCCTGAGCTGCCTCTATTTCTTCTGGTTGATTCTCATAAAAACAAGCTGCTAACACCCGTAACACAAAGCTTTCGAGCAATCTCTTTTTACAGTCTTTTTTATTTTCTCCTCTAATATAATTATCAGGTTTGGCAGCGGCTTCAATCTCTGTTAAAAGTGAGTACCCCTCACCCTCTTCTGTCACCCAGAAATCCATTTTCTTGGTAAGAAATTTATCATGGAAGCGCACATAGGCATGTTTTTGGGCAAGAGTTTCGAGCCGGCTATAAAGAAACTTACTAAGGCTGTTAAGACGATTTTGTACCTGCACACCACCTGAGCCTTCACCAACAACAGGAAGTCTTGCAAAGTCAATACAGCTCTGGACAATCTTTGCATACACAAGAGCGTCAGCAGGACCTTCAAACATCGTGTAGATGCTCAAAAGAATGCTATGCGCCTGTTCTAAAAATCGATCTCTTCTCCATGATTGATGCCACCCGTTATACTCTTGGATAATGCCACAAAATTCTTTATCATAATCGCATGTACCCTGGTATCTCTCATCGCGCATGATCGTGGTAAGTAGCAGTTCAAGCTCGCTATCTATACTGCCCTTATTAGCTACAAAAAGTGCCGTAGTAGCTCGCTTTACAACTACAGATTGCAGTCTTTTTGGAAGGTATCTTTTATCTTCGTTTTTATAGTAAAGAGCATCAATTGATACCCCCTTCATAACCATATCAAAAACAACTTCTTCTTCAGCACTCAAAACAAGGGTTTCTAGTGCGTGTTTTTTAAATATTTGAACAACTGCATTCTTTATTCGCTCTACATAAGCCGTAACTGCAGCATCAGCAAATTCTACAGCTAGTCCATCCCCTACCACCTCTAGTTGCTTGCCTACATCAAAAAACCGACGTACGTCATTAAATGTCTGAACATCAGCAATCGCAGACACTGCAGCAGGCGCCAAAAACCTCTGTAGCACCACCTGTGCTTTTATTACCGAGCGCACGTAAGAGCCGGACAAATCCATAGCTAGCAAGAACGAATTTGCCACCTCATAAAGGGACATCCTTAACCCATGGGCATAGTTTCTGAGCACCTCATGCAAAGCATCTCTTGGCTTTTCATAAATAGCATTTGTTTTCACTTCTAAGTCATTTTCTAGTGTGATGAAGTACTGATGGTACTCATTAAGTTTAGTTTTAAGCTTATCTGTCTGCAGGTCGCTAAGCTCTTTTTTACACAGCTTGTTTACCATTTTTTCAAGAGCAGCTCGTAGACCCACTATACGCTGGCCAATATCCTCTTCCATAGCGACGCCGTGAGCGCCTGTTTCTGGATAATACCGCGCAACATAATACCCAACCCTTGAACCTGGGGGAGCATCCTTCCAAAAATAAAAATCCTGATGAAAGGCTTTAAGAGACTTCAACGACTCCATTGCTTCAGGCGTAATGTAGGCAGCATCATCCATATTACGCTTAAAAAGTGACCGCAGATCTTGGTTCACCAATCTTAAGGATTCGTCTATAACAGCTATCTTCTGATCAATCTGCTGCACAAGCACTGGCTGATCGCCAATTTGTATTTTAAGAGCGCGGGCTGTGGCTTGGGTAATCTTGTACATATCAACAGACTCTTCTTGCAAAAACCACTCTTCAGTAGTTTTTTTGCACTGCTCGATAACCTCTTCTAGCTGCTCCAGCTTTAACTCAAACGAGTCCTGGGATGCTAGCATGGCATCCAACTTTGCTACTTGGTCTCGAGTAGTTTGGAAAACAATTTGAAATCGTTTCTCTTTCATTACATCAAACATCTCAACGCTTCTTTTGCAAAAAAGCATCTTCCTGTCTAACTCAAAGACCTTATCCAGCCTAGCTGTAAGATCAGCCCGAGATGCAGCCTCTATCAATCCCTCTAAAGCTGCAGGACAAAGAGCTTTTGCACTATCTAATGCCGCATTTATGTGACTAACGGCATTATAGCCTCGTATTTTTGCAGAATAAGAACGCCAGAAAAAAGTATTCCTTACTATAGGAAGCTCTTTTTCAATAAGGCTAAAATCTTGTTGAACCTTAGCGATTTTTTGATCCACCTCACTCATGGTTACTAGTTGTACCTCTTGCATGAGACCTGCTGGAGGGATATTTCTTACTGCTTCTACTTGTACCCTTTCGAATTGCATATTTTATACCTTAGAATAAAAGTTCATTATCTTGTCTATATCTATCAAGGCCTGCTTTAATTGGATTGCCTTGGCTAAGTAAATTATATCCTTCGTACCATCTTTCAAACTCACGCCCCCAGTTTTCAGCACACTTGGTAGCAAGAGGCCCATTACGCCCCTCCTGCTTTATAAGCTTATAAAGCACCATCTGGATAATCGTTGTGTCAGGATTTAAAAAAGGCTGAGCAAAAAAATACCCTACCGGCCCGGCAAGTAAAAAATCGATTTCCTTTGCTTCAAGCTTTAAATGCTTTTCATTAGTATCAGCGCAAAAAAAGACTTTCTTCATAGCATTTTCAGCTAACAGCATTTTTAGATCATCAGAGAGCTCGTCAATATAGGTTGCATATGCGGGGGTTTGAAGAATTGCAATCACTCTTTGTTGCGCAGCCACCTGTTCTGCTGTATCGGTAGCATAAAGACAAGCCGCAACCATGCGTAAAAGAATCGACCCAAATAAGCACTGAGGCCCTATTTGCTCTTGCTGCGCTTCTCGTTGCAGTTGCTGCAAAAATTCAGCTGGTGTAGCAATATTCCAGGTTTCAATGTCATTTGTTGCAACAACTGGGTAAATTATATCATGTTCATTTTTAGTAGCAGCTTCATGCAACCTACCGGCAAGCATCGAGCCCATTGCAACAATGCGCTTATCTTCACTTGCACGCCCAAACTCAAAAAGCCTCTGCCACCCCTCTGCATAGGAAAGAAGATCCCATGAAGAATTTAGTGCGCGAAATGACAATAATGCAATATTGATAGCTGGCTCCAGCTGTAAAACCGGATCTAGCCGCATATTGAGATAGGCCTTTTCATAACCTCCCAGTATGGGTCTTATGTTGTCATAAAAATTCAAACTTTCATAATATTGATCGTAAAACTTTGTCCGAAGCTCAAACAGCACAAGCTCTAACTCCATATCGTATGTATCAGAGGGCAAAAATAGCTGCTGCATAATACGCTTAGCGAGATACGTTATTATCACTTGAGGTAAAGCCATCTTGCCCTCATCAGCTAAATAGAGCCCATCAATTGACCTGCCTCCCAAAACTACAAGAGGAACCTTAAGCTCTAACTCAGTAAGCTTCAGGATCGCTGGATCTTTTGTCGCATGAACTTCGTGTAAATATTCTGCTGTACGCTCGAGAAATAGATCAAATGGCTTAGATGCAGTTTTAGGTACTGTCTCTGCAACAAGTTTCATCTGCACTACTGAGTGATACAGCTTTAAGACGTTATCTAACTCCAAAGAGCTATCATACTTGCCATAGTGCTTTTCGATTTCGTTGATTGCCAAAAAAACAGCCTGCGCAGAACTTTTTGTACATTTTGAGGCAAGCTTAAGCAAGCTCTTAGCCTCTTCAATGGCTTGACTTACCCCAAATGCATAATCAAAAAGTGGCAGGGTAAGATCATCATAGGTAGCGGCACAAATTTTTTCAAAATACTCATTATGCATAGTCTCTAGTGAATAAATAGCTCTTTGATAAAAGTTCAATTCCTCTTTAAGCGTCTTTTTTTCTACTGGCTCAGCATCACCTTGAGCTAAATAAATTATTCTCTTTTTGAGACTCGTATGTAAGCCATGGAGTGTTTGACCTATGTCACGATCCATATCTGTTCCAAGAGCGCCAGTGACAGCATAATACTTTCCCCAGTTATACCATTTTTGCTTACTGGGGGCATGTTTCCAAAATCCATATTCATGACTTGTGATTTCTTGAATAGATATAAGCTCGTCCATTGTCAGCTCATCAACTCGTTTGATTGGCACTACTTTACCTTTGAACCAGCTGCCATAAGCAGCAGCTTCTTGCGCAGTGTGTTCTTTTTGGGGCTCTTTTACTATTAATTCCTTTACCCCTAAATCACGCTCTATGTACGTAACAAGAGACTTAAGAACTTGAACACGCCATTCAAGGCGCCCTCCAACATCACTCTTTTTAGCCAGCACAAGAGATGCTTTAAGTGTCTGTAAGTAGATCCACTTTGTAGCCCTCTGCTTTATCCGCTCTGTCTTGATCGATACCTTGACAATCTTTTTTTCACTTAGAGTTGAGACAAACTCATCAATCTCACTCTTATTTCCTCTTACAATAAGGGCAGACAATTTAGGATCGACACTCTCTACATAGGCTTTAATGATTGTATCCACAGTCTTGACAAATGAGTCTATCTCCAAAGGCAACGACACAAACAAAGTTGGTATCAACGCTTTTGCCTTAATAAGCTCTTGCTGATACTGTTTAGCTCCGCAAAGCGCTTCGAGTCTAACAAGCTTTGTCTGTGATAAAAGACATTCAATTTCTAGTTTTTGCACCCGTTGTATAATACTTGGTATTGCGCCTAGCTCAATAACAGCGGCAATGTGTTTATCAATTCCACGTGTGCCATGAAGTTTATTTTCGACTTTACAAAGCGTTGCTTTAATTTTTGCAAATTCATTGAAGCTCTCATGAGTACTTATGCGCCACTGAACAGCATACTGAATTGCCGCCAATTCAGTTGAAACCTGCAGTAACAGCCCTTCTACCTTTGTGATTATCTCTTGCAGCTCCAGATTAGTTTTAGCTTGAACATCTCGCCTGGAAACAAACTTCTTTGCATCCTCATCTCGCACCTTTGAGGGTTTTGTAGGCTGCACTGATGCACTGCCATCCGTAAAAGATGAACGATCATCTAAAAGGCCTTGAGATCCCAAATTATTATCATGAGCAGAGAGAATCGGTTCCATCCCAGATGCCTTTATATGAAGTTTTAAAATGGTGTACTCCCATTGGGTGGGTGATGTCAAGCACTTTTCGATTGAATTGATTATCTCATTACTGTAGACGTCGGATTTAGGAGAATTTTTATGCATACCGACCCATCTCAAAATGTCTACGATTCCTACCCTCATCCACTTGATGCCATATTTCACCCCAACACCGTTGCTGTTGTAGGTGCAAAAGACACTATAGGCAGTGTAGGAAGAACTCTATTGTTAAACCTGCAGTCAGGCTCTTTTGCGGGAAAAGTCTACCCTGTAAATCCAAAACGAGAAGAGGTTCTTGGCCTTAGGTGCTATCCCAACATCAAAGCCATCCCCGAAAAAGTGGACCTTGCCATACTAGTAACCCCAGCAAAAACAATCCCGGCACTTGTTAAAGAATGCCTAGAAGCTGGCGTTTCAGGACTCATTATTATTTCTGCTGGCTTTAAAGAACTCGGCGATGATGGGCTAAAGCTTGAACAAGAAATTTTGGCTCTTGTCCGCGGAACAAATTTACGTATAATCGGGCCTAACTGCCTTGGGGTGATGAACCCAACAATTGGCCTTAACGCAAGCTTTGCAAAAGGCATGGCACACCCTGGCAATATCGCTTTTATGAGTCAGTCAGGCGCTATGTGCACCGCTGTTCTTGACTGGAGCTTAAGCGAAGACCTTGGCTTCAGCGCCTTTGTCTCCATAGGCTCTATGATTGATGTAGACTGGGGCGATTTACTCCGCTACTTTGGAAACGACCCAAACACTCAAAGCATGCTCATTTACATGGAAACAATTGGAGATCCACGTGCATTTTTATCGGCTGCCAGGGAAATTGCCTTAGATAAACCCATCATCGTTATCAAGCCCGGAAGATCGCAAGAGGCAGCACAAGCCGCAGCTTCGCACACAGGATCACTTACAGGAAGCGATGAAGTTTTTGATGCAGCCTTAAAGCGCGTAGGGGTTCTTCGTGTTAACGCAATATCTGAGCTCTTTAACATGGCAGAAGTGCTAGGAAAGCAGCCTCGGCCTAAAGGTCCTAACCTTCATATCATCACCAATGCAGGTGGCCCGGCTGTTTTGGCAACCGATGCGGCAATCCTTGCCGGAGCCAAAATTCCGCCGCTTTCTGAAAAAACTATAGCGGCGCTAAACAAGTTTTTACCTGAGGCCTGGAGCCACTCGAACCCTATTGATATTCTAGGTGACGCTGATGCCGAACGCTACAGCAAAACTCTAGATGTTCTTGCAAAAGACCCCGATTCCGATGGCATCCTCGTAGTCCTCTCCCCACAAGACATGACAGATCCAACAGGCACGGCAGAAGCACTACGGCAGCATGCAAAAATTAAAGATAAACCCATTTTAGCAAGCTGGATGGGAGGCTCTTTTGTTCACGGAGGCGTTGAGCTTTTAAACAGCGCACGCATACCTGCATTTGAATTTCCCGATAGCGCCGCATGGACCTTTGCAACCATGTGCCGCTACAGTGAAAACCTAAAAGACCTCTACGAAACACCACTTCCAACAAGGGCAGCTTTGCAGCCAAAGGTTGCTGAATCAGAAGAAATCATCAAAAAAGCGCTGCAGGAAAAAAGAACAATTCTTAATGAATATGAATCCAAAAAGATTCTTGCAAACTTTGGTATACCTGTAGTTGACACGCGCATCGCACAAACAGAAGAGGAGGCTCTCAACTGCGCTACCTCCATTGGATATCCTATAGTTTTAAAACTCTTCTCCGATACAATCACCCACAAAAGCGATGTAGGAGGGGTAAAACTTAACCTTGTTGATGAAGAGGCTGTGCGCAAAAGCTTTGCCGAAATAAAAAATTCTGTAGCAAGTGAACATTTTCAGGGTGTTACAGTACAGCCTATGGTAAAAACTAAAGGCCTTGAGCTTATATTAGGCTCAAGCTGTGATCCTCAATTTGGCCCTGTTATGCTTTTTGGCAGTGGCGGAGTTATGGTTGAGATATATAAAGACCGATCACTAGGCTTCCCTCCCCTTACAACAACACTCGCTCGGCATATGATTGAAGATACAAAAATATATGAGGCTCTACAAGGGTTTCGTGGACAAAAGGGTATTTGCCTTGCCACACTCGAAGAGCTGCTTGTTGCCTTTTCTATGATGATCTGCTCCTTGAAATGGGTTAAAGAATGTGACATAAACCCACTTCTTGCCTCAGATGATTCACTTATTGCCCTTGATGCTCGGATCGTACTACATGATGCTGCTACTAAAGAAGAGGAGCTGCCTAAACTTGCTATTCGCCCTTATCCAGCAGAGTATATAGTCGAAAAAACACTAAAAAATGGCAACCTCACCCAAATACGCCCCATTAGGCCAGAAGATGAGCCTCTGGTTGAGACATTTCACAAGGAGCTATCAGAGCACAGCGTGCGCCAACGCTACTTTGCCTTTAAGAGCTTAGAAGATAGAATAGCCCACGAAAGACTCGTTCGCATCTGCGCGAATGACTTTGACCACCAAATCGCTCTAATAGCCGAAAATATGGCAACAAAAGAGGTAATGGGCATCGCTCGCCTCACTAAGGTTGGCGATGCAAAAACAGCTGACCTCAAAATGATCATTGGCGACTCCTTTCACGGCCAAGGGTTAGGCACCTACTTAATACAAGAACTTCTTAACATAGCAAAAAAAGAAGGCATCTTGCAGATTACGGCTACGGTCCTGTCTGAAAACCAAGGCATGCTCCATATTCTGCAAAAATTCAAGTTTAGCCTAAAACAAGACCTCTCGGGTCTGTATACAGTAGCCTCTTTCTCTATTGGAAGCTGAAGCCATTCATGTAGTAGTGCCCGCTTAGCTCATAAAGACTCTCAAGTGTGCAATTAAATATTTTTATACTATAATAAAGATAGCACAAGAAAGTTTTTAGCTCCCAAGAAAGAGGGGTAGCAACACACATGAACCACACCGGTGACAACAAACTTAACCTAAGCAACTTAAACCAAAACGCCTACAATACCCTAACGAAAAACCAAGCAAAACAGCTAGGCAAACTTCAAGGGAAATACGCAAAGGTTTTAAATAGCAACGACGGAACGGATGCGACAAAAAACGCAAACAAAATAAATAAATCAGCACTAGTCTTAATTCATTCAATAGCAAACAAAACAGAAGCTAAAAAATTGGCAATGGCCTTTCAGGATGCTAACGATTTAGTTTTTGCCACCAATACAAATCCATCTAAAGCAAAAGGCCCAGCTGAGCTTAAACGATACGTACAAGAAATCAAACTCACTCAGGCCGGTGGAAAAAAAGAAGAACTATCACAACTTAGAAAATTTCGCGAAGAAACAAAAGTGGCTGGCACCAAATCAACACAAATAGCAGAACAGGTACATACTGTTGTAGGGCATACCGTCACTCGTTTACTAGCAGCCAAAGGCCTTGAAATTAACACAGCTAAGCCCCAAAAAGTAGAACACAAAGAACAACCCAAGCAAACTCAGCCAAACGCTACCGGCAACAATCAATTATCCATGGCCAACGTACGCTCTGAAAAAGTAGCGGCCTGGCTAGAGACCATCAAAGATAATGGCACACACGAACCCGGAATAGAAGCCTTCTGGAATGAAAACGAAGAAGGCACCAAACTTGATGAAATAGGCGCCTATTTCGATACGGTCCTTAAAGAAATTGCGCGGATGGAAAATGGCCATTCGCCAAGGATCCTCCCTTTTGCGACAGGGGTAAGTACATCTGATACAACCCATAGAGCTAGTGGCATATTCCGAGATCTTGATGAAAACTCCGCTGAGTGGCTCGCTACTTCACTTCGAAGAGATCTGCCCGAGCAGTATCGGACCGATGACGTACTAAGTTATATTAAAAATAGCATCAGCGAGATGCAACAAACAGGGATCCATGCACAAGCCAAGCAAATAGCTTCCGAAATCATTACCGACCTAAACTTACCTGACAATACACAGACTCAAGGGTATGTCTCTCAGATGGTAGCGACACTTTTAGATCCCAATTTTAAACAGCAAACGCACCCTCCAGCATTTACTGGAGAGAAACTCGCACTTCCCAGAGGGGAAACTGTATTTAGCGTGCATCAACAGGTAATGGACAGTTTGCAAGAGCGGCTGGAGCTTGGTGGTGATAGTGCATCAAGAATCGATGTTAAAAAAAGACAGTATGTTAGAGCCTGCGTCGATACTCTTTTTGGGCAAACTCCTGTAGAACAGTACAAAGAACTCTCCACACGAGCTACTCAAATAGTAGAAGACTTAATGAAAAACTCGTTTACACAGTCAACTCGCAATAACATGCCCCCAGAGGCAAAGTACTATTTTACACAGATAGTCCACGAAATCCTTTTACACGTAGATTATGGTAAACCACTGGAGCTACCTGGATATAGTGAAGAAAAAGCAGAAATAGCTCTTCAACGATCTTATACAGATACAATTCGCTCTTTAGTCACGTGGTCTGGGGTGGAAAGTGATACTGTAAAACTCTTAATGAATGAGCTCGTTCAAAAAGGTGTAACAGGAAAAAAAGTAGGTGTTCAAACCCGTCCTCTAGTTACAGATACAACACACAAAAATATTGAAACTCAAATTCTGCGTTGTATTGAGCAAATGACGGGCAAAGATAATACAGGTCGAATTGCTCGTAAAGATACACGTTCCGAGCTAGTTAAAGAGCTTTATGATGCGATCGAGCCTTATATTGAAGGGGGTATTCCAGCTGAAGCACAAACAAGTTTGCGCAATTTTTTGCATAATGTTCTCATACAACAAGCCCATGCCGCCATAGGCCTCACCCCAAGACCCGTCATATGGGACAGAGATACTAAATTTACAATACGAAATCAAACAGAGGTAAGTGCACTGGGGTATATTCCTCAACAAGAAGACCTCGAGACAGCAGTTAATGAGGTTCTTGGCAGCATACTTGGAAGCTCAGCAGGCGCAAAAGAGTCGATAGCCTACACAACAAGGTGCCTAGAGACTTTACTTGCAACGAAGGATATTGGAGTAGCTCAAAGGCTTGTTTCAAAAGTTGATACGATTATTTTATCAGATGTGAACAGTGAAGTAACTCGCCTTATTACAACAGCCTATACCAATGTAGATCTTATCTTAAGAGTGTCTGACGCAAGTGATCCTGACAAAAGTTTAACACAAAAAGTTGTCGAAGGTCCCATAGCTGATGTTCTACAAAGGGAGGTCACACAAATTCTCGCTAAACGCAAACAAAAACCTACTACACATACACAATCACAACAACCAACTTTTCAAGCAGACTCTTTACCAAGAGATTGCGACGAAGCAGCTGATCGTATTTTACGCCTAGCCTTTCCTGCGGGAGCATCTGGTGTTCCCTCGCCAGAATTTGCTGCCATCAAAAGCCACCCTCTATTGTCTAAAGTTTTGCAGTCAGTTGCAGATAGTGAAGGAGAAGCTATTTGGCAGGTAGTAAATAATGCAGTACAAAACTCTACCCCCATTATAGGCAAAGTGGCAGGAAAAGTAGGAACACAACTTATCATGCGAAAGCTCGCTACTGAATTACCTGAGCTTTTAGAAAAACTTTCAGCAATGGGTGTTGATTTAGAAAGTGCCATGACCTCTGCTCAGAAAACGTATGAAAATTCAGGTTCTTTTGAAACTACATGGCAGGTATTTATCTATCAAATTGCCCACTCCATCTTATCCAATCAACTATACAGCCAATTGTCAAACTTAGATACTGACTACGGAAGAATGCAATTATTAGCCGAAACCATAACCCCTGCACTAAAAAGTGCCGCAGAAAAAAACATCACTCCACGATCAAAAATTGAACAGCAGCCTAATCTAAGCGAATATGAGGATACAGATTCTGAATCAGTCGATTCTATAACAACGGAGTCCTCATCTGAAAGCAGTAAAGAAGTATCTGAGGTTGAGCAATCCTATGCGCAGATAGGCACCTCAGTATTAAAAATCCTTTCCCCAAGAATGGCGGGGATTTTACAGGCTGCATCTAAAACATCAAAACCTCTTTTTATGATTAGTAAATTGCTGGATGATATACAAAAAAAAGAGGCCCAATATAGCTCAACTGATCCTTTTGTTATATTTATTGGCCAAGCTGTTGTAAATAGTCTTAACACGACTGAGGCAAATAAATTACTGGAATTGGCACTTAATAAAGCAGAGACCGTATTGGATGCCAAAAGCAACCAGTTTGCCCCTGTTGGATCAAAAAGACTCGCCGAGCCAACAACACCTACTTTTTCTTCTGCTCCTAAAACAAAGGAAGCCTACAAGAAAGAATACGAAGACGCCATCGAGGCCGTCCGGATTATCTTGGTTGATTATATTGACTCTAGAGGAATTTCAGCAAAAATTGGCCGCACCACTCTTTCGGCACTGATACTACAGGACCCTGAGCTGAAGGAAACAATGAATCGATTCGCTAAAGAGCTTGTAAATATATTTTCAGAGCTAGCAAGCTCTGAAAATGCTCTTGAAATCCTTAACGGGACACTTGCCTTAATCAACCCTTAAACATTTTTGAGGGCTGCCTACTGATACGTGGACCCTCTTGTGTTTAGTATGTCTGAACATGTAAAAGGAGGCAATCTAAGAGCACAGTTCAGTAGTATCAACACTACAGCCCCCTCTCTTCCCCTCTAGGTAGCTCAAATATAAGTATTATTTTTAAAATATAGATAGTGTATAATAAGGCTTAGGAGACCCGTAACTTAAGGGGGGATATCTATGAGCACTGGCGCTTCATTTTCTGGTTCTGCCCAGCCTCCTGGAACGAGCAATATTCCTATTAGCCCGCAGCCTGCTGCCACTCCGGCACCAAAAGCCACTCCAGCTCCGACAGCTCCGCCTTCTAGCACCCCGACTCCTAATGCTACGAACACTACAACTACACCAATATTCGGCAACGTCCTGGCAGGAAAATTTGTTCCGGACAACATGCCCAAATTTATTCACGAGATGCCAAGTCTTTTAAGTGGGCTCTCTCCCACAGAACAAAATAAATTCCTTATGCTCATTCTTTCATCTGATGTAATGAATGCAATCTTTAGCTCTCTTGACCACCCTAAAACAAGAGACTCTCTTAACAGTTTGGTAAAATCTTTTTTCGATAGCGGCCTCTTAAGCCAAATTGCCCCAGATCAAGCCGTCCTATCAGAAGAAACACAAGGGGCCCTAAAAGATGCCCTACAGCAAAAGCTTGTACAAACACTGCAAGACCTTAACGCCAACCTCACACAAAAAACGACAACACCCACAACAGCCCCTCAAGAGGCAAAACCCGATACAGCAGCAGCTCCTCAAGAAAAAGCAACAACACCCACAGCTACTGGAGCCGAAGCAAAGTTAGGTTCAACTGCTGAATCACCAGGTAAAACCCTTGCAACACTAAATATTCCCATTTCACAGCCTGGCACACCAAACCAAATGCCAGAATCTGTTGCTACACTTCTTGCAAATAGTATAACAAATGCCCTGCAGCAATTTTTTAGCGCAGCTGCAACGGCAAATGCAACAGGAGCAAATGCGGCCGGCCCTTCCACGCCGCAAACGCCAGCTCAAGCACAACTTGCAACACTTCTTACATCTCTTGTATCTCTGGGTATTACACAGACTCCAGAAGGCACGCTGAAAATTATGATACCCCCTAAGTCAGATCTAGCAGGATTTCAAACACAGGTAGATCAACTCAGCGAAAAGCTCAATCACATTAGCCAGGAGCTTACAAACCTAGGAGACATAGCCTCACGCGATAAATGGAACATTGGACCACTAAAGAATTTTGTGTCTACACCTACTACCCTTTTGGCAATGTTAAAATCGATACAGCCTGATGACACAACCACAACCAACTTAATTAAAACCTGGGTTGAAAATAGTGATGTTATATCTACGGCAATTTTAAACAAGGCAACGGAAGTTTACAAAGATAAATTCGAGTTTCTGAAGACTATTGTCCTTTCCACATTTGCCTCATCAACAGTAGCTGTTGCCAAAGAACAACAAATAAGACAGCAGGTATTTGAACAGATGCTCATGGCTGCCCCTGCGCTTTTGAATGTCTTCAAAATGAAAGATACAGTGGGTGTTTTTGAAGAAGATATAAAAAAGAAGCACACAGCTTTACTCTACAAATTTAAAAGAATGCTCTTTAATTCCGCCCATGAAATCGTTGTGGTTGCCAGTGGAAAACCTACCTATGAATACAACGAAGTTGGTGTATTCCACCCACAGCTACCTTATCTTGCCGAAAAAATTGCAATAATGCTTCCTAATGCAAGTGAGGAGATGGATTTTGACCTCATGGAAATAATCTCTAGCGAAATTACATTCACCTTCAAGTACATTCAAGGACATGAACCTCGTCGTATTAATGACATCCTCAAACGCCATCCTCGCACTATGCTCTACCTACTGTGCATTGACTCTCCAGTGACAGACTATGTAATTTTCCCCCGCACAGAATCTCTCGGGCTTATACGTGACCCAACAGTGCTTGCAGCGCACTTCACACGATTGCTAAATGTAGTAAAAAGCTACGAAAGCCATTCCGAGTTTTTAAAATATCAGCCTAAAGTATTTGAAGCCTTTATCGACGAAGCAAAATATGATCCTACTGGTGATATCACGCAAACATCTATGGACATCATCCACAAAGCTATTGCAAATTGTAGCGACTTCATTGATTTAGATTTGCCAGATTGATATAGTCTTATGAATGAACAAAAACTTATTTCTCTCTGGCATTTTTATGATTACATTCTCAAGCGCTCAATCTTGCTCTTCTAATGAAATACAACTAACCCAGATACAGGAAAAAAAGCTCCAAGAAGCAAGAGAGGCCCTAAACCAAAGACCAAATCCAGCCTCTTGGTTTATTACAGAAAATGGGAAACCAACACCACGTTTAATCCTGCTTTTACAACTTGATAATCTTTATGATCCAAACGATAACCTAGAGCAGATTGTTGCCAAAACACAAAAAGCCTGGATACAGGTACAGCAAGGCAAAGACAGCAAAGAACGAACAGACCTCATTGACAGTCACAAACAAAAAGAAATTCGCCAAAAAGTAGAAGCTATAGTTCAAGAGATTGGCCTATTTGATACTCGAAAACCTGCACTTGAACATTATGATTATGGAGCATGCCTAGGAGCCTTTTTAGATGGAGTTCGCCTACGTTTAAGCATACTTATTGACGAGTGGAAAAAAGGCGTAAGATTTGACTCTCTAATATTTTTTACAGGTGAGAGATACCTAAGAAAAGAAGAAGGAAAGCAAGATTCTTTTAATGAACTTCTGCACCCACAAAATTCACCTCTCAAAATAAAAAGCGGCTGGCAGATGTCACAAGATGCTCCATACGAAACAGAGTATGATATGTGCAGGCTAGTTTGGGAACAAACAGAAATCCCTGAGGAGATGCAAAAAGCCCTCCAAGGAAAGGTCCTCTTTATAAATGCGCCAGCTCCAGCAGGAAAAGAGCGCCCCTCTACAAGAAACTGCTACGAAACGTGGCTTACAAATAATAACCCGCAGCCTGGAACAATTCTTGCACCAAGTCATCCAGTTATTTGGGCATACCAGCAACTGGCCGGAGAAAATATACTAGGACAACAATTTCCTTTAGATACAATATCCAATGCTGCAACTACTGAAGTGCGAAAAAAATACCAAGAACAGATTGTATCTTTAGTCCAGGACACTGCAGCAAAATGTCTCTATGAACTCTCCCAAAGAAATAAAGTCTTGACAAAAGATTTACCCTGATCAATAGTGCCAAAAAACAGGTAAATCTTTAATTAAGGCAACTTCATGAAATTCTACTCAAATGTTTGGTACAACATATGTGCCTTCGCATTTCTGGTAGCTAATCCAGCGATTCATGCCGAAAGTAATAGTTTGCGCGAACGGCTCGCACATAGACTACCCGACATCGAACAGGTTGATCAAATTGTCGATGCTTATACGACTTTTTCAAATAAAGTAGCTCTAGACTCATCCACCACAGCATCACTCGAAGATTGGCTATTAGCGAAAAGTACCTATATCGGAAGTAAAAACTACGACCACAACCTCTTTTTTAGAAGAGCACCATCCCTTAACGATGACAAATATTTCAACAAGCACTTTAAAATTTTCGTTGATAAAATAACAAAAGAAACTAAAGAAGAAGAAGTTAATCAGCAAACAAACAATCAAGAACTAAATAGTGGCGATTTACCAATAGAAAAAAGAATTACTCTTTTATTCACCGGTGCCTACGGTGGTGGCCATAGAGCTCCAACCATGGCAATTAAAGAGTATCTAGAAAAAACCGGGCACACAGTACAGCTTATAGATGTTGATGATGTAGAAAATAAGTACTCCCCTGAGATTAATGGGTACACCAAAGCAGATATCTATGCAGAGGTATACCAAAAACAAAATAATCCTAGAAAAGCAAAATACCTCACCCGCCTGTTGAACAAAGCACAACCTGTAGAAGATAAAAGGTTTTTAACAGATATCCGACATTCTGTTAGTGAATTTATGCCACAGCATATTATAGCTGTTGCTCACCACAAACCAAAACTCACATATATAAGCTATAAGCTAGGCATTCCTATGACCTACATTCATACTGACCACGGCTTTAATCGAATGCTCTTACCTGTTTTATATGAGCAAGAAAAAATAGAAAACCCACTTGTTCGCTTTGCGCTACTGGGAAATGACCCACTTTTTCAAGCCAGTGAAAGCATAACAAAGCAGCTTACACGTGTTGATTTTCCTGTACGTGCAAGTTTTCGTCCTGCCTCAAGAAAACGTAAGCAGCTACTTAGAAAAGACCTTAAGATTCCGAAGAATGCATATGTTATAAAGCTGGCAATGGGACAGAATGGTTTGGCAAAAGATATGAAAAAAATTCTAAACCGCATCAGACGCGAACGAAAAAAGCTTAAAAAACCTCTCTATGTCTTTGCAATATGTGGAAAAAATGAACTTCTAAAAAAACAGCTGCATAAATACACGAAAACTAAGGGTAAAGTTAAAGTACGTGTTTTAGGCTTTTTAGAAGAAAAACAGATGGCAGCGGTTGATAGAGCCTCAGATATCTGGATTACAAAACCAGGTGGGTCAACATCGGCTGAGCTTGTACAAACAAGAAAGCAGATGCTCTACGAAATAAACCCAGCCCATCCATGGGAAACAAATAATGCAAAGCATCTTGAAGGATTACATTTAGCCAAAAAGCTTTCTTCAAAAAAATCCATTATCAGACAGATCCAAAGTCGGATAAAGGTCGATAAAAAGCTGAAAAAAGATAAGATCCCAGCATCAAACTGGCAAGCACAAATTGATGCACTCATTGCTGAGTAACAACACTACAGTCACAGTCCCTACGCAAGTAGGGACTATTCTTCGCTAAATACTCGCAAACACAGATCACGCCCAGTTACAGCTAATAAGTAACTTTCAATGCCACTGACCACCCTATTCAACAAGTACCTATTTGATTAGACAAAGAAGTTGCAAAAATACAAACAGGATATGTAGTCCTAACAAGCGGCAAGATACGCAGGATAAAAATATTGGGGTCATATTGGGGTCAGACCCGTTAATCCGGTAATCTTCACACATCTCGTATATATTGATCTTCAAAAGATTATCGGATTGACGGGTCTGACCCAATATACAAACAGGATATGCATGATCGCAAGCGGCAAGATATGCAGGATAAAAAATAAGAATGAGGCAATAAGTCCCGATGAGATAGATTTTATCCAGAATTTTTATCGTTCGTATCGTTACATCATTTTTATCGTTTTGCACTTCTCAA
>JBGSSB010000063.1:0-10582 GCA_041737255.1 Chlamydiales bacterium
CCCCTCAAACTCCCCCGCCTAACCTTCGAAAAAGCACATATAAACATAAATTTGATATAATAAAGGCGTCTGAGAGACGGAAAAATTACGACATTTCAACTTTGCTAGATAACACGACATTTCTACTTTGCTCTAACATTATAATTGTAAATACAAGTAACTACATTCCAGCGGTTTGGATCTAAGGTTTAATTTAGCAACAAACTAACCTCGTAAATAGTAATCTATAAAAAACTATTTAATATATTAAAGGAGGATGGTAGTATAAAAATTAGGTATAAAACTACAAAATAACGCGTTACTGCGAGACTACTATGGAATTCACCTCTTACGCCCCAACAAAACCAATTAGCAGCACACACGCTGCAAGCGTCCAGAGAAAAGAGCCCCTTCTTTCAGGGGAAATTGATGCCAAAATTACGTATAATTTAGCTAATATAAAGGGATACTCACTATGAGCGTAAATCCAAATATAGAAACATTTAAAGCCCTTAATGATTTTAGTACGTACACAGGCAAGGAACGTAAGTTGCTAAAAGTGGCAAAAGATAAGTCCGGGCGCGAATATCTAAAATTTGTACCGGCAAAAGAGCTTACACTGCCTGAGAGAATTGCTTCAATTGCTGGGAAGAGTACGTTCAACCTAAAAAACATTCTTAAAGTAGCTTCTGATGCCGCAAGAAATATGCCTGATGATAAAATAGGCGATAAATCTCGAGATGAAATCATTGAAAGCACAACTGCCAAGTTAGAAGAAAAAGTGAACGCTCATTACAAGAACAATTTAACTCAAAAATCAGTAGTCGAAAGAATAAATCAAATTACATTTCTTTCACACGTTAAGCCTATTGCCGAGCTTCAAAAGACCTTCACCAAAGAGGTTGAAGACGCTGATGATAAATCTTTTCTACGAGGCGCTCTAAGTGCCACACCAGCTTACCAAGCACTACACATGATATGGCAATCTGATTGTAATGAGTGCGGCCTAGACAACGTATTTGCTGAGCAAATCCAGAAAAACTCATCAGCTCTTGAGACGCTTGAAGCACTTGTTACAACGCTCGAATCTAGCAAAAACACACGTATACAAGAAGTTGGTAAGGCCATATCTACAGCCGTAGACACCCGAAAGACCCTGACCACTGTAAAAGATCCCGCAGAGTTTACAGTGGCTGTATTTTTATTACGGCAAACGCCGCGACTTACTTCTCAATTCTCGGGGGAACAAAGCAAGCACGCCATGAATCTCATGAAAGAATTGCAAGAATCAGCCAACAGCTATTCCTCAAAAAATGACATGAATGATAAGCATAAAGCACTGCTCGATCGCCTAAAAGTCGTCTTGACGGGCCAATAGCCCCCCTACGCCCAGACGCAGCCTTTTTCTATTGGGAAAGTGAGGAAATTATCGTTTTTATCGTTTGACACCCACCTTGCTATCATAAAGCATACACCCCGTAAGCCGAATGCCATTGCCAGTTACCTCTCCCAAAAAAGGAAAAAATAAACATATAACAAATTTTAATATATGATATAATGGGGGTAGGGTAAAACATAACGCACGGTGACCTCATGGGCTACGGCTTCGATCCCAACAGCCTTAACGCCAACACTTTACAGACTGGCTACCAAATGCCCGTCGATTCTGCACAAACTGAGACCTATGCTCCTGCCACCTCATCTGAATCAAAAGCCCAAAAAACTACCGATATTTTCAACAAAGCAACCCACACCAAAGGAGCCGAAGGCGGATCGAGTGTTGTCGTAATAGACGATAAAAATGCGATTGCCGCGATGAGAGATAAAGGTTCCGATAAACAATATACAATCGATCAACAAACAATAAATACCCTCGTTGATGCGGTAATGCAAGAGCTTCATCCCGAAGAAAAACCTGATACCGCCCTATCGTCTGCCAGCATCAAAAATGCTCAAGATACCCTGGCCAAAAAGCAGGAAAAATTTGATGCCTTACCCCCAGAATCTAAAGGATCTGAGGAATGGAATAAGGCAAAAGAAAAAACCTACGAAGGTACAAGCATAAAAGACAAAGAGGCTAGAGCAGATGCAAAAAGCCAAATGGATGTTGCTAAGAGTCGCTATCACCAAGCATCTAGGCAGGCCATAGATGGTATTGTGCGTTATGTCTTTGAAAACAAAAACAGCTCAGGCGATGGTGATTTATATTTGCGCTCAGACACTACCCAACTTGCTGTCCCTGTAACGATCACAGAAAAAGGTGACGTTATTATTGCCCTAAAGGACAAGCTAGGAGACAAACTTGGTCAGGGCGGATTTAAATCAGTAAAACTAGCACTTGTTCTTTCATTTGATACCAAAGAGTCCTTACAGGTAAGCGTAAAGACGGCCGTATCTGCCACAATGTCGCCCAAATCTGAGCTTGACAAAAGAGCTGTTCAAATTGAAAAAAACATGCTCCTACGGCTTCAGGAACTTTCTAAAGATGATCCCCCTCAAGGGATTGTGGAATCTATGACGGTGACATCTTATGCAAACAAAAACTCTAATGCTCCAGGCGAAAAAATTGCTGTTGTTATGAGCCTTTGCAATGGAGGCGATTTAGATGCCAAGGTCAAAGACCCCCTTCACCCTGGCGAGTCAAAACAGGTTGCACAAGACATTTTGACTGGCCTTAGCTGGCTTCATAAAAATAATATTTTCCACTCAGACATGAAGCCTGCTAACGTTTTACTTCACGAATCAAATGACCAGACGCAAGCAAAACTTGGGGACTTTGGATGCTCTCTGGACCTAGCCAACGCCAAAGAACGAGTTTACTCTGCAGGAGATATGCAATATATCTCCCCTGAAATTGCGCAAATGCATACAACTATGCTTGAAAAAATGCAACAAGACCCTGAATACCCCGACCTAGTCACCAAAAGAGAGACTTTTTCTAAAACTGAAAAATCACTAGGGGACTGCAGCGAAGATGTGGCACTAAAATTGAATGCTTTTGAAAAAGCCTCGGAAAATGGAAAACCAGAAGAGATTGAAATTGCTAATCGTGAATTACTTGAAGCGAAATCAAATTTTAAAGCTGTGCACGAAAGTTATACAACCGCACTTAACGATCGAAATTCCTTGGAAGAGAAAATTATTGGGAAATATAGAACAGAAGTTTACACAATCGATAAATCAATTTTAAAATCGGACGTCTACGCTACAGGAATAATATTTGAAACTCTATTTATGGGCATGACACCAGCAATAAGAACACTCCTTAACACACCAGACGATCTTTTAACAGACAAGCAACTCAATAAAAAAGAAAAGTATTTGGATAAGATACAACAGCGAGAAGCTCGCCTTTCGCCAGAACTTAAAGAGCTGATAAAGGCTATGAAAGAACCTGATGTAGAAAAGAGAATATCTTCACAAGATGCGCTTGAGCGCTTCCAAGAGATTAGCGACATCTATGTTGAAGAGACAGATGACACTGAATCTGGCGCAGAGGATGATATGACTTCAGCGCCTGTTTATGGATTTACAGATCCGACCCAGCCATTCATGGGTGGGGGGGGCTATGGGCTCCCGGTGATCTCATCAACTGGATACTAACCAGCAACCCCTAGAGAGTCTTTACCTACAATAGTTGTAATAAGCGCCCCCAAATCAGCTGAGTATTTTTGGCTTTTTTGGTTAATCCAGATTTTTTTCTCATCAGAATAAACTAACAAGTCATGGTGAACCTGACCCTCTTTGTCGATAAACGATAGGGTTAAAAATTCATAATTTGCATCTTCGCTTGGCAGGCTACTGGGGTCACGCAAAAGATGGTGAGGGATGCTCTTTTTTAAAAAGGCCGTTTGCAAAGCCGTATCAACATAGGTTCGTATAAACTCTTGTGGAGTCAGGACCTTTTCACCTATCTTGCCAGCCTCTGTTTGCGCCTTCATTGCCTTGCTTAGGAGATTTTCGTGATAGCATTCTGTTAGATCCCCCAAAAGTTGCATTTTATAGTTAAGGATGTTTGCAATTGAGTCAAAACCTTGAAGTAGCGTCTGCTGCAGCCCGTTTTGTATTTCTGCGTTATTCCAAGAGCCCTCAACCCTGACTAGACCCAATATTTTTTCTTTTAAACTTCCTGTGTCGCGTCGCATTCCCTCAAGTCGTTTTTTGTCTATTTGATATAAATTTTCATCCTTTTTAAGCACTTTGAAAACCTCAATTACCTTTTTTGTAGCAGTTGCTCCGACAGTTTCACCAGATTCAGGTATTGGCGAAGCTGCAAAATTGGCAAGGGGTTTAAGATAGTCATGAGTACTTTGTGGATTTATCATAATTTACCTTCTAATAGTTTTGCCAAATTGTACCACGAAAAGCTATTTATTTAAAAACTCCGCTTTCACCCGAACTTTTTGGGCATTTACTAGTAGATAACTAGGTTATTTTTAAGCTAAAAAACAGAAGCTCGCCATTCGCAAGAAAAAATCATAGAAAAAATGTATGCAACAAAAGCAAATCTACAGTAAAAATGCAGGATCGACTATGCTTTTTGCAGCAAAAAAAAGAGAAACCATTTTTTAGTCATAAGGGGTCGGTAATGCAATGTAGCCAAGTTGATGCAATAACATCCAAATCTTACGGATTTAGCGTACATAGTAGTAAATCCAGACTTAAACTTCCTGATGCAAGAAACCTTGGCGGTATAGGTAGCTTTGATTTTGCAACTGACACCTCTCATGGAACACTATCAGGCAAAAGTGCACAAGAGATCGCTGAAATATTTCATAAAATTTTTATTGCGCAAGAAAATCCAACACCTTTGTTTGGAAAAGTGTACAAACCCCACTGTATTACCTTGCAGCTTAACGATGGTGATACGATTCCAGATACACCAGAACTGAGTATTTTAGGAATCATAGCATATAATACAAAGTAAAAAAGTAGCCTATCCTGGCAGTTCAAATAAACCCGTTTTTTAAAAAAATAAAACTGCGAAGCTTAACCCGTCCCATATCGCAGGAGCTTCTTTATATTGTTTTTTTTCTAGAAAATTGATAAAATTATAGATTCTTCCAACCCATATATTTGAGGTGGACAGGAATGATCGGCAAATCATGCTGACTGAGTTTCCCCACGCCTTTACAATGAGAATAGACAATGCAAATTCAAAGCCTACTCGACGCGCACACCCTTACTTCAGCAGATATTGAGACACTAACAAGCGAAGCAAGGGCTGACGCACTACAGTGCTCAAAAGGCTCAGTCGCAACCTCACTGCCAAGTAAAACATTGGATTTATTTGAAGCTCTTTCAAATAGCGTGTGGCAAAGTGACCGGGAAATAGCTGAAAAGATCCAGCTTGGGTTTATGCTGTTTGATCTATTTCCTAATTATTCCCATTTTCTTACCCCCTTTTATGACATCATTGAAAGTAAAGAACTAAAGGCCAACGACCTCAAAGATGGTATATGGAAAAGCTTTGTGGCCTATTTAGAGTCAGAAAATTACTATGCAACCCCAGTTTCGCATCTGCTCTGGGTTGACTTTTTTGAGAACCCAGATACCGTACTAGAAGCCTGGCAAGGGCTGATGAATCAAAAGCAAACAAAGCAAAGTGTAGCTCGCCTAATCAAATGCGCAGGCCCCGTTCCTTTTGAATTAAAAGTGCCTTTGTATAAAAAAATGCTCAAAGATGCAAGCCTGCACGAAAGCATTTTTTACAGTTTGCTATTTAGTGCATTGGACGAAAATGGCGGCATAGATAAAAACCTTGCTAGAGCAATATTAATCAAATTAAAGATTAAAACAAATACCGCAGAATACAGGCTTTTAAAAAGCAGACTAAGTGCATAAAACAAGCGTCTAGTATCTATTTAATTCAACACCTAAGTAGTTTTTGCATTCAATGCTGGGTATATAATGGGTATGAATCTATCTAGTTTTGTACTATAATATCCCAAAAAAAAAGGATATTTAATGCAACCTACACGTTTAACTCTATCAAAACTCACATTATCCACCGTTTGGAATCTGCATAATGATATTTTCGGAAGAGCTACGCCAAATTTACATGCCCCTATTTCAGCTAGCTCAAAAGCACAAGCTACTAAACATAAAGTAATCGCTCGTGAGTTATTAAATGAGCTCTATCTCAGCGCCAATAGTGAAGAAGGGGTAAAAATCCAAAGTCTTATGTTTAACCGCAAAATTAATCAATGGACAAACAACATGGAGTGCGTGAAAAAAGCTGTTAGAATACTTCAGGCCTGTGATCTTGCAACTATCCCCGATGAAAATCAATCAACCATTGAAATGCAATGTAATGGCCTACTCCGTACAGTATATATAGAAAAAACTTAACAACAGTGACAGTAAAACTGTTTTAGATTTGCGTCTCAACCTTCACCCTAAGCTTGAGACGCAAAAAGAGAAGCATTTCAGATATAGCTAGGAACCTTATTAACGAAACCTACTTACCCTAATTCTCTTGTCGTTCTATTTTTTTAGCGATGCCCATGCCAAGTGGGCGCTTTACCCATAATAGCCGTCACCTTTAACACCACTCCTCCAACACCCATCCTGGTTGTTTCTGAAAGTTTACGCATAAGCTTTTCACTTTCTTTTTTATTATCTATGAGTGTCAGCTGCACCTTTGGTCGGTTAAGATTATGTTGCAAATGAGAGTGGATAGCATCTGTTGAAGCAGAACCTACGGCAAAATTTTTCCCTATAACATAACGTCCAGCGGAAGGAACCAAGTCACCTTCTGCTTGAAAATTGCAAATTTTACCTTCCATAAAAATTTTTTGCTCGGGCTGAAGATCTTTATATGTACCTTTACTGATTCCCGGTGCGCTAAAGCCATAGCATTTTGCTATCCTATCGGAATATCTTGCAGTGATCTCGTTTGCTAAAAGCCCTCCAAGACTGTGGCCCGCAATAATGCTATCTTCCCCCGCATTGTTTAGTATATTTTCCAATTGAATCTTACCGCCCTCGCTGCCAAGCGCCCTATACCCAATACCCTTAGCATCGCAATCGGCAAGTATGGATTCCATAGCCCCTTGACGCAGCTCCTGGCCCTCCTCTGTCTTTTTTCTCATGATCTCTGTACCCCTAGGAATAATCCAACTTTTTTGTTGTGGACACTTCAACACATAACAGGGTAGTTCTTCTCCGATAGTATATTTTGTGATGTGAAATTCTTTGAGTTCATATACATTTTCACCCTCATTTTTAACTGGAACCATTATGCTCTTATCATCTATGTCCTGTGTATATGCCAAAGCCTTTGCGAAAGTCTCGGCTATAAGAGACTCATTCCAGTCAACACCATGCTTATTACAATCACTGACCACCTTTGAATGATACTCACCATTAAACAGATCACACAAATTCGTTAAATGATCTTGTGTAAGCTCAAAGTTAATAGCATCAAGGGCCTTCCAAACTGCCGGGGTAAAATCCTGCCTTGTTGCTTTTTGAGTTCCCTGAAGAGTAATAATTTCTCTCAACCCAGCTTTTTCAACAGCATTGCTTTTTAAAAGCATTGCCTTGGCTTTCTCAAGTTGCGCTTCTGTTAGAGGCGGTGTATCAAAGGGAACTCTGGGTACAACATCAAACGAGTGGAAGCCATTAATAATCGCAGCATTTTTCTGCTGTGAATCTTTACTAAAAGAGTGAGTTGATGCCACTGCCGTGTTAATAGATGTTTCTGTTTTTGCTCGCTTGACAAGCCCCGAGCCAGGCCCACTTTTCGGAGGAGTCACCTTACATACAGCTTTTCTAGCAAAGCTTTCTCCTATACGGGTTATGTTTTTGGACGCAGAGTGCTTTAGTCGGCTAATAGTTTTTGTTAAGAGCTTCCCCATCGCCTCTTTATCTATCTTGAGGGATTGTTTTGTTACCCAATCATCCGGAAATCTTGCGTCCATTGCTCAACCATATTTGATTACTTGACTCATCCATAAACCTAACAAGTGCACCAATTAAAGTAAAAAATATTTTATAAAAAAGATCTACAATGTAAACAGAAACAATAACGTTGACTATTTTGAACCTCAACACTAGATTCAACAAAAACAACCTTTTTTACTGCCCTACAAAACCCCTAATCGACAAAGCAGAAACTTATGAACCTATCTTTATCAAAAAAATTCCTCTTTGCTATTGCAGCCCTTGTTGTGCTAGCCGGAGCAAGTATAGGACCTCTAATGAGCCAAGTTGAGCAACCGAAATACGATGTAGTTAAAAAACAGAAAAACCTTGAGCTTCGAGCCTACTGGCCGCAGCTTGTAGCCGAAGTAGACGTTAGCGGACAACGCAGTGAAGCGATTCGCGAAGGATTTAAAATTTTAGCCGATTATATTTTTGGCAAGAATAGTGGCCAAAGCCAAATAGCCATGACTGCACCCGTACAGCAGATTCCTGGCGAAAAAATAGCCATGACGGCCCCTGTGCAACAACAAAAGAGCAGCACCAACCAAGACAAATGGGTTGTCCGTTTTTCAATGCCATCTCAATACACCCAGGCAACTTTACCCAAGCCCCTTGACACTTCAATTACCATTAAAGAAATTCCCAAAAGGCTAATGTTAGCAGTGCAATTTTCGGGTACAGCAAACGATGCGCTTCTTTTAGAAAAACAAAATGAGCTTCTTTCAGCTGCCAAAACAGAAGGCCTTACAGTTTTGAGTGATCCAACATTTGCTTTTTACAATCCACCATGGACACTGCCATTTCTTAGACGAAATGAGGTGCTGGTTGAAGTGCAGCAAAAAAACCCTTAAAAGCAGTATTTGATCAATATAAAGAGCCGACAAAGTAGGTATAATTTATCCTACCCTAATGACTTTTCACAATTTACTGTTTTAAAAAATCACCTATCTTCTGTATGAAGACAGTAAACCAAAAAACATGGGGCAGATGACGACTATGAAAACAAAATCCAAGAAACCTACCACAACAACCTCCAAAAAAACAGCAAAGCCCCAGATAAAAACACAGCCTGGCTTAATTCAGGAATTTGGCACTGTAGTGAAAATGCCGATTGGATTAGATGAAAAAGTCTGCCATGAAAGCATCGAAATGCTCAATCGCATTCTAGCTGACACCATGACACTTCGAGATATGTATAAAAAACATCACTGGCAAGTAACTGGCCCCTCATTTTACTCTTTGCACCTACTCTTTGACAAACACTACGGCGAACAAGCAGAACTCGTTGATGCCATAGCCGAGCGTATCCAAATTCTTGGTGGAGTAACCATTGCCATGGGTCAAGATGCAGCTCTTGCAACCTCTATCCCCTTGCCCCCAAAAGGACGAGAAGAAGTGTCAGTACAGCTCTCAAGGCTACTTAAAGGACACGAAATTTTACTCAAAAAAGCACGCCATGCGGCATGCAAGAGTAGTGAGCTAGGAGATGAGGGAACGAACGATCTTTTGATTAGCTCTGTAGTACGAACTAACGAGATGCAGGTGTGGTTTACATCCGAGCATCTCGTTAAGCCTAGCTAACAATTTTTAGCGCTTAGTTAAATTTTGCCATAGCTTAATGCCTGTTACAGCAAAATCAAGCACATCGTTGATGCTTCTGGATTGTGGCTTGTTTGATTCACCACTGAAGCGTCCTTTGTGATTTGCGATATTGAGCACTTCTTTTGCTACCTTGCTCCAGGTATTACACTTATCTGCTTTTGGGCTACAGCTATTGTAGAGGGCGGCACCTCCTGCACCTACAAGTGATCCCAAGGCAGCTCCAACCATCAACCCTTTTTGAAAATCTTTATTTTCTAAATCTGGGAATGAATCAAACTCACTTTTCATCGTAGATAAAATATCATGCGCTCTATCAGTAAGGCTCTCTGCATTATCATGGATACTACTTGAGACGTTGTCATTAACGCTGTGAATAAAGGCTTGTATTTTGTCGCTATATTCATGGAAGTTATCACGTACGCTGCTTGCATTTTTTGAGGTAAAAACACTAGCTGCTGTACCACCAAGCATCCCGCCGATAACGGCTCCAACAAGTATTGTCTGAAGACTCATTTGATTGTCTGACATACTATCTCCTTTTTGTATAATCTTGCCAAAGGCCAAGGGCCTTTACAGCTAACTCAATAGCTTGAATTGTTTTGTTGTCCGCTGGGGCATCCTCTAGATCAATCTTTTGTCTGTAACAACGACAAAGAGATCCATTTTTCCCGGTGCCAGTTTTGCATTCAAGCTTCTCGCCTACATTTTCAACAGATCGAAAAAGTGGATCTAGGCAACTAAGTTTATAGTTGATATCTGCCAGAAGTTCATTTGAATGGTGGAAGAATTCTTGTGGTTGATCCCCAAGATCATCAATTTGATGCTGTATACCTTCTAAAGTCTCGGTAATTTTATGCATTGTTTTGCACGTAGCATGAAGAAACTTGGCAATGAAAATTACCAATACTACAAATGCAAGAGTTCCTACAATAATACTAATTTCTGTTGGCCCCATACTACCTCATTATGTAAATATTCTCTATTAAGCTCACCCTAACAGAATTCACATTAATGTAAAGTAATTTATTCAACTAGGGTCAGATATAGAGGGAAAATCAAGTTCAGGATCATC
>JBGSSB010000072.1:0-3904 GCA_041737255.1 Chlamydiales bacterium
CAATTACTGCAGAGCAAATTGGCTCAGAGAAAAATTTACCCGAAATTTTGCAAATAAGAGAGCAAATACTAACACTTGCGGATCGCTACTACGCCAGTGCTGATTTGGGCATGCACTTTCTTCCCGGCCAGCCACGCCTTGCTGTACTGTGTGCATCAAGACTCTATCAGGAAAAAGGACAAACGATTAGAAGAGACAGTGCCTACTATCTTAAAAATCGTGCTGATTCAAGTATGGTTACAAAGATCAGACAAACAGCGGCAATACTCTATTCATTTTGTTTTGATCCAGTTTATCGCTGTCCGGGACAAAGCGTGCATGATGCATCACTGCATAGTGATTTACTTTACTTGCCTGCAATAAATCATGGATAGCCATGAACCATTATGACTTTATCATTTTAGGAGGAGGGTGTTCGGGGCTATCTTTAGCTATCCAGCATGCAGAAAAAGATCCTGACAAAAAAATTCTCATTCTTGAAAATCGCGCAAAGTATGTTGCAGATCGTACCTGGTGTTTTTGGGATGTAGAGTCCCATCGTTTTGATTCGCTCGTAAAACGCACTTGGAATAAGTGGCAGGTGCGCTATAAAGGTAACACGCTTTTACTTGATTCAGGCCGGTATAAATACTGTTGCATCAAGTCTCAAGACTTCTATAAAGAAGCAGCATCTCAGCTTGCTTTACTGCCAAACGTGAAATTACTTATGAGCCAACAAGTAACATCTGTAAGCCAGGAAAATAATAGGGTATACATCAAAACAGCGGACTCAGCTTTTAGCTCATCTATTGCCTTTGATAGTATCATTCAAAAAAATATAAGCTCGTGTATGTACCAACATTTTCTTGGTTGGGAAGTAGTTGTCAATACGCCTGTATTCGAACAGGATGCCATAACTTTAATGGATTTTGATGTTGACCAAAGTAATGGGCTGCATTTTATGTATGTGCTTCCATACTCTCCAACAAGAGCGTTAATTGAATCTACTTTTATATCTGATAAAATACTCTCTGAAGAGACCTATAGGGACGCAATTGTTAACTACCTAGAAGTGCGCTATAAGACAACAAACTTCACAGTGGTTCATAAAGAACGGGGTGTTTTGCCACTTGGCGTGAAACCAAAAAATAATTCTTTTGCAAAAATAGTGCCAATCGGAGCAAACGCTGGGTGGATGAGGGCAAGTACGGGCTATGCTTTTTTACCAATTCAACGAGAAATTAGAGGGCTTTTGTTTCCCTCAAAGAAGGGGTTGACTAAAAAAATTGATAGCTTTTTAGATGCCATATTTCTTTCATACATAAAAGAGCACCCTGAAGTTGCCCCAGGAGTTTTTTTTATGCTTTTTAAAAAAAATCAACCCGACTCTCTTGTGCGATTTTTAACTAGTACTTGGTCTTTTCTTGACCTTCTAAAAGTGGTGTTGACTATGCCCAAGTTTGCGATGATAAAAAAGGTCCTTTAATGAACTCTTCATCTGCTTTTTTGTATCACCAGTGGTTTTTTGTTCTGGCTGTTTTATTGGTAACCATGTTTGGGGGAGTTTCATTTTTACAGTTACAAACAACTCAGGTGATAGGGGCCATTATTTTATTTTTTGGGCTTGGAATCCCACATGGAGCTCTTGATTTATCTTTAGGGAGGCTTCTCTTTGAAAAAAAGTGTAAATCGTTTTGGTTGGGTGCTTTTCTCGCAAGCTACATAGCAATTGCGATAATTATTGTGGTTTTGTGGATCCAGTTCACTCTAATCTCGTTTTTCTTTTTTTTAGCTATCTCTTGTTTGCACTTCGGCTTTAGCGATACAGAAGTAAAACCCGGGCTTTTATACTACTTGGAGGGTCTAGCAAGAGGGCTGCTTCCTATAGCTGTTCCGGCATATTTATATCCGGAACTGTTTGAGCAGCTTGTTCGAAATTCACTCACACTGAGTGATGCGCAACTTCTAACAGGCGTTGTCCAGTTCTTTTTTTATCCTTGTGTGGTGCTTTTATTTGGTTTGATTATAAATGGAATAGTAAAAAAAGACACAAATGATTTTTTAAACAGTCTTGAGTTGGCCTCATTGCTTATTTTGTTTACAAGCCTAAAGCCTTTTGCAGCTTTTCTTGTCTATTTTTGCTTTCTTCATTCTCTTCGACATATATTGGGTGTGTTGAATGAAATGGGGCGTTCTCTGAATTTAAATTCTTTAAAGTGGCTTATGGTTCAAGCTTTACCAGCTACTCTTGCGACATTTGGTCTCTTGGTAGTGTCCTACTGGTATTGGAAAAGGGATCTTGTCGACATTGGGTGCATGGTGAATATTTTCTTTATAAGCCTGGCAGCTTTGACCTTTCCTCACATGCTTCTTGTTGAAGGTGTGCGGGTTAAAGGTGTGTTAAAGAAAAAAAAATAGCCTCCAGGGAAAAGTCTTAATCTATGGTGTTGCTGTTACCATCTTGTGGTAAAGAGTTGGGTTTCAAAATAGTCGTCATTTAAAAATTCATGATTTACTTTCTCTAACATAGAGGGTGAGTCTTCATCAAGATAAAAGCGAGAATCTTGCGATAAAAACTCTGCACGATCAACATGTTCATCTAATGAGCGGCAGATGTCGTTGTAGGTATTACACCAAAAAGATGCTCTTGTGCCTTCTTGGTAAAACTGCTCCATAAAGGGTCTGTTTTCAGCATAGCTTGAGTGCCAACGGTTGTCTATTATAGAGTAGGTGGGGAATGAACGAATCCATTTATAAAACTGGCCTGCTAGATTTAGCATCCAGTAGGGGTAGCCTCTTTGAGAGCCTAGTTGCCTAGCCAGCTGGGCTTTTGTAGCTACTATGCCGGGATTGTTTTTGTCGTGAAGGGCTGCAAGTTCATGGGAGAGGCTGAGATTTGTGAGAGCTTTAAGTAAACCTATGGCTCTATCACAGTGTTCTTGTACGCTTTTGTCTTGTACGCCGGAGTCCTTCAGGGTTTTGCCTTGCCTTATCATCCTTCGCATTTCTTGCCATTCATAGGTGAAGGTTTGTTTTAGATGGTAGAGCAAAGGGTTTATAATGCACTGACCGATGCTAGAGGTTCTGCTGTTACTGCAAACAGAGGGCAGGCTGTATCGTTTTGCCACTTCAAAATAGGCTGATCTATTCAGTTGGGCATAGGCAGCATCGCTCATAAGCTGTGGGTAGGCAAGCTTTGCAGCAAAGCTGTTTTCAAGGCCTTGATTTTGTATCATAGTGGTTTTTAAGGATGCTATTGAAGCGGCAAGTGTTGTGCCAGTAAATATAAACTGCACAATGGTGACAATGAGTTGCACGAGGCGCGATTGTTTTTGAAGTGCCAACTGTAGCTTGATAGAAGTTTCAGCAAGTGGCGTAAATATGCGCTCTGCATCATGTTGAGAGATAGTTTTTTCTGAAACAGAAGAAAGCTTGCTATTTGCAAAGTTAACGCAGCGGATGAACTCTACAAGATTTGCCAGGCGGTGATTTGCTCTAGGCTTTTGTACTATGGTATCATGTTCAACGGCCCAGTGCATGCCGCTATCTCTTGGGACAGTAATGGCTTTTAGCGAGTTTAGCATGTGTGGTTAGTTCCTAAACAAAGCGATAAGGTCGCGGTTTTTTTCGAAATTGCTGCTTTTGAGTCGGGAAATTTTTTTCATAACGGTTTTATAACTATCGTGAAAAGGGTCGATTTTGTTTTGCTTTTTTGGGGCGTAATAAATGGCCCAAAGGGAATTTTTGTGGCCTCGACGGCCTATTTTGTATGACCAAAACGAGTAAGAGATGTTTTTTTGATGAAGAGTTTTCATAACACGTTCTAATGCCTCAAAAGAACCCCTAGGGGCTACATTGAACTCACCAAGATAAAAAGGGACTCTAGTTTTACTTTGTGCCATCTCTACTTTTTTTAGATGGTCTT